>DASRAT010000681.1:0-4378 GCA_035638015.1 Gemmataceae bacterium
CGCCGCTGGTGTCTCGTATCAAGATCATGGGGTCGATTGACATCTCCGAAAAGAGACGGCCCAGGACGGTCGTATCAAAATGAGTGTGCAAGGGAAGCACTTCGATTTGCGCGTCAGCATTCTGCCCACCAGCCACGGGCAGTCGGTCGTCATGCGCATCCTTGACCGTGGAAGTATTCAGGTGTCCATTAAAGATTTGGGCTTCATGGAAGACGATTACAAGCGCTTCCAAAGTATCATCAAGCGACCCAACGGCATCTTCTTGGTCACGGGGCCCACCGGTTCTGGAAAAACAACTACCCTATACGCGGCGTTGAATGAGTTGAATCGGCCTGATCGCAAGATCATTACTGCCGAGGAGCCAGTGGAGTATTACTTACCTGGCGTCAACCAGTGTGAGGTGAAACACGGCATCGGACTCGACTTCGCACGCATCATCCGGGCCATGCTCAGGCAAGCACCCAACATTATTCTTGTCGGCGAAATCCGCGATCATGAGACTGCCGAGATCGCCGTGCAGGCCTCTTTGACGGGACACTTGGTTTTCAGTACTCTACATACGAACGATGCGCCTAGCGCCGTGACACGTTTACAGGATATTGGCGTCGCCCCATTCCTTGTGGCAAGTTCTGTGATCGCCATTATGGCTCAGCGTTTAGTGCGTGTGATATGCCCCAAGTGCAAGGAAAAGGACACGCCACCGGCATCCGAAATCAAGGCGGCTGGCTATACACCCCAACAGCTGCAGACCGCCAATTTCAGTCGTGGCCGCGGGTGCGCCAATTGCAATCACACGGGGTATCGAGGCCGCAAGGGCATCTTTGAAATGTTGCGCATGAACGCCGCCATCCGCGATATGACTTTCACACGTGCGCCATCGCAGGCCATTCGTCGGCAAGCCCGTCTCCTTGGGATGCGAACATTGCTCGAAGATGGCATTTTGAAAGCACTTACGGGAATGACCACGCTAGACGAAGTGTTGAGCATTTGCCATCATGATTTTCAGGAGTCTTAGCCCCATCCCCAGGTGGTTAGCGTTTGCCAGCGGTTCGGAAAAACAACTGAGGTTGGCACACATTTGTGTTCGGACGCCAATCGAACTTTGCTTAATGGGAAAATCACTCTGTACGAAAGTCCAAAAAAAGGATGGCACACTAACTATTGGGTGAGTGGCAGCAGTAGCTGCGACAGAACCGACAGGTCCCAACTGCCAACTGCCAACTGATAACTGCCAACTATTTTGTCCGCGTGAGTTGATAATGGGCAAGGGACGGGGATAATACTACCGGCAGCCCAATTCATCATAAGAGTTTGTCTGGCCCCTGAACATTCGTTTGGGGGCACGATTCATTTTGTTCCGCTCAGGTTCAAGGGCCATGTCCCGTGTCATCCGCTGAAGTCCCGATCGACAAACTGTTGCACACCGTCATTCAGGTCAAAGCCAGCGACTTGTTCCTGACTGTGGGTAGTCCGCCGGCATTGAAAAAAGGCGGACGGTTGCGCCTCGTTGAGGCCAAGGAGCTTAGCAACGACGATACCACCAGTTTGATGAAGAGCATCACGCCGGACCGGTGTCAGCAAGAGCTTCAGGAGCGTGGCGGCACCGACTTCGCCATTGAATTCGTTAATGGCAACCGCTTTCGCATCGCCGTGTTCAAACAGCGCGGCAAAATCGGCATGGTGCTCCGCCGAATTCCCAATGAATTCTTGAGTTTTGAACAGCTGGGCATGCCGGAGGCGATCAAGCGTCTGATCACGCGGCCTCGTGGCATGATTCTGGTCACTGGTCCCACGGGTTGCGGTAAAACCACCACCTTGGCCAGCATGATTCATTTCCTCAACGAAAACTACGACAAGCACATCATCACGCTGGAAGACCCGATCGAATACTATCACAAACATCGCAAGAGTCTTGTTAACCAGCGCGAGGTTGGCGTCGATGTGCCGGATTTCAAGGAAGGCATTCGCCGGGCGCTGCGCATGGCGCCGGACATCATCCTGGTCGGTGAAATGCGCGACCTGGGCACCATCCACGCCGCCGTCGAAGCTGCCGAAACCGGCCACATCGTCTTTGGCACCTTGCACACCAGCAGCGCTTCGTCCACCGTCAACCGCATCATCGACGTGTTTCCCCAGGAACAGCAGGACCAGATCCGCACGCAATTGTCGACGGCGTTGATCGGAGTGTTGTCACAATGCCTTGTGCCCCGCAAGCCCGACGGCATGATCGCCGGCTATGAAATGATGGTGGTGACACCCGCCATCGCCAACCTGATCCGCGAAAACAAGACGTACCGCATCGACTCCAGCATCCAGACCGGCGCCAAGGACGGCATGTTCACACTGGACGATTGCCTGTTCAAGCACTGGAAAAACGGTCTTTGCGCCAAGGAAGAAGTGTTGGCCAAAGCCGCCCGCTCGGCCGATTTGGCCGCACGCATTCTCCGCATCGAACGTGGCGAAGTGGACGAGGAAGACGAGATCGAGGATGAGCTGGACGAAAACGAGGAATTCGAAGACGACGATGACGACGATCGGCCGCCGCCGCGTCCGCGCGGAGGTCCTCCTGGCGCGATCCAGCGTAAGTCATAACGTAGGGACGAGCGGCGGGGCTCATCCCCGCCGAGACGGACAACATGGACGAGCGACACGAGCACCCAGAAGCAGTGACTAAACATGGCGACTCCCAACGATCCCATACCACCGAAAAAGCCACAAGGGCCGCTGCCCGGCAAGCCGGCGCAGCCTCCCGCCGCGGGCACGCCTGGCGGCCAAAAACCGCCGCCGCAGGGCGTCCCCCAAAGACCCGCTGTTCCCCAGGGCGGACCGGCTAAACCGCCGCCTCAACAACCTCCAAAACCGGGTTCCCCGCCGGCCGGCACTCCAGCTCAGAAACCGCCTCTTGGCAAGCTGGTGAGCAGTGGCGACAAGCCCGCCGTTCCTCAAAAACCCGCTGCTCCCAAACCGGTCGGTGACAAAACCCCTGCCGCGGCCGATAAAAAGCCCGCGGCAGGCGCCAAGCCGCCGCCCGCCAAAATCCCGGCCAAGCCCGGCGCCGGCCCTTCGGCCAAGAACGAGCCACGTTCTGCCAAGGCCGCCCAGAGCCGCGGCGGCCGCAAGCTCGGCCAAGTGCTCGTTGACCTGGGATTCATCGACGACAGCCAGCTGTGGGAAATGCTGGACGAAGGCAAAAGCTCCGGCGTGCCTATCGGGCAGGTGGCAGTGTCGCGCGGCCTCATCAGCGAGGACCAGCTTTTCCAGGCTCTCGCCGATCAATTTGGTCTCAAAACCGTCAACTTGCAAGAAGTGAAAATCCAACCCGAGGCCCTCACGCTGGTCCCCGAGACCATGGCCAGCGTCTACAAGGTGTTGCCGTTGTCCTGTGGCGACGGCACCCTCACTGTTGTCATCGGCGATCCGGCCAACCTGCCGGCCTGCGATGACCTCCGCAACTTCCTTGGCATCAAGGAAGTCACCGCTGTCTTGGCGCCGGCCACCGCCATCGCGGATTTCATGACCAAAGCCTACGCCGGCAAGGAAGAGTCGATCCTCGACATCATCAATGCGCTGGAAACCGATCCGGAGCTTAGCGACCGCCGCGAGGGCAGCATCGACCTCGAAAGCTTGATGGAAATCCAGGACGCCGCCCCCGTCCGCAAGCTGCTCAACATGGTGATGCTGCTGGCCATTAAGGACCATGCCTCCGACATCCACTTCGAACCGTTCGAGGACGAATACAAACTGCGTTACCGCAAAGACGGTGTGTTGTACGAACTGATCCCGCCGCCGCGCCACCTGGCCATGGCCATCGCCAGCCGCATCAAGGTCATGGCCAATCTCGACATCGCCGAGCGCCGCATGCCGCAAGACGGCCGCATCGAACTCAACGTCGGCGGCAATTCCGTCGACATGCGTGTCAGCATTTTGCCGACCATGTTCGGCGAGTCCGTCGTCATCCGCGTCCTGGACCGCACCAACCTCGGGCTCGACCTCAACAAGGTTGGCATGGACGCCACGGTGCTGGCCACCTTCCGTGAGCTGATCCACAAGCCCAACGGCATCATGCTCGTCACTGGCCCGACCGGCTCCGGCAAGACGACCACGCTTTATTCCGCCCTCAACGAGTTGAACGAGATCACCGAAAAGATCATCACCACCGAGGACCCGGTCGAATACGACATCGACGGCATCATCCAGGTGCAGATCAATCACGAGATCGGACTCGACTTCGCTTCAGCGCTGCGCTCGATCCTGCGCCAAGACCCCGACAAGATCCTTGTCGGTGAGATTCGCGACCTGGAAACGTCGCAAATCGCCGTGCAAGCGGCACTCACCGGCCACATGGTCTTTTCCACGCTGCACACCAACGACGCACCCA
>DASRAT010000682.1:0-2758 GCA_035638015.1 Gemmataceae bacterium
AACCAAAAACAGGTTGCCGAGATCGTCAAACACTGCATGTTGATCCGAGCTCGCGGCCGGTAACGAGCCGGCGAGGATGAGTATTATTCCTGGCGTCCAGTTTGCACCGCTGTTTGTGCTATAGGCGGCGAACAGGCCACTACTTTGCGGTGCCGTTGCCGCGGCAAAAAGGTGGCATGGGTCGTTAGGGTCGATGGCAATCGTGCTTTCGGACAGATGGCCAAAACCAGCATCGGACGCGGCACCGACTTGGACGTTGGCCGCAACGGATAGACCGCCGGACGGCAAATCACGCTTGTCCAAGCGCTCTATGATCGGTTTGAATGTCGGGCGCCGCGTCCGGCAACGGCGTCGTCCAATAACTCGACCTAATAGCCGATTATGCAAACGTGTGACCCAGCTCATAACCCCCCCTTTGAAACAGGATTTGAAAGGTATCCACGCTACTACGGTCCAGCGATCATTTCTTTGCCTTCGTTCCTTTCCCGAGTCGTTCCAAAGAAGTTGCCGCCTCATGCGTAACCCATGCCTCAGGCCCGCCGGTGGCCATGCGCTCAAGAAGTTCAACCGCCGCAGGTGTCGCGTCGCGCTCCAAAAATTCGATGCTCCAAAGCAAACGCCGAGCGGGCGGTGGCGGCCAGCTGCCCTTATTGAGGACGTCCATGATTCCTTGAAGCCTGATGCGCTCTTCCAGCGAAGGCGGATTGTCAAGGACCTTCTTTAGCGCTGCCTCCGCATGCTCGGCCATCTTAAGCAATTCGCTCTCGGCTTCAGCGCGGATTTTGAAGCTCTTGTCGCCCAACCGGGCAATGTAGAAAGGAATTCTCTTGGTGTCGTATGCAACGGGTCGCAAGTGTTCTTTTAAGAAGGACAAAATCGTTTGCGCGCTGCTAGCCCTCATCCGGCGCAACGACTGAAGCGCCTTGGCAGGTTCATCGCTACCCAGATCATCCCACATGGCAGTCAATTCCTTCGCGGTCGGTTCTTTTCTGGTTTTGAGTGCCTGGTCCCGCCAAGGCGAGACGTCCATAAGCAAAATGGTTAAAAGGGGCTCGCCGGAGGTTCCGAGCTTCAGCCGCCCACAGGCGGCCAACCTTTTGTTATCTGGCGAGAGGGTCACTCGCCAAATTGGACCAAAACCAAACTCGTCAAGCTGTTCCACTTTGGGCAGTTCCTTGCCTGTCACCGAATCAAATAGCCGAGCAGAGGAACCTTTGTCGACCAGTCTTACTTCTAAGGCGGCATCCTTTGGATCGCGGGGGAAAACCATGATTCTGCCGGTCGGCGAGGTTCGAACTCGGCAACCGTGCCCCGACAGGCCTAATTGGCGAAGTCTGCTCCCAGGCGGGAAATTACTTTCGCTCATTTTCGCCCCGATTCCTCCGAACGCGACCTCCGCCGCCGGTCCAATCGGACCGAGATCGCGTCCGGATGCAACCTCCCAAAGGCGCAAGTAAATGCTGTAAATGAACTGGGATCTCTTTTCATCCCGAATATGCTTCCAATGCTCCGCGACCAGAGTTTTGCCGTCTTCGCTAAACCTAAAGGCGCGCACGCCCCCGCGAATGCCGTCAAGATCCCATTCAAGGCCATGCGTTTTCTTACCCGTGGCGGCATCCCAAAGCTGCAATCCCCACTTTCCATCACGGAGTAGCACGCCAACCAATGTTTTTCCGTCCGGGCTAAAGCCCACAGGGTCGTCGTAGATTTCCAGTAATTCCTTGCGTGGCTCGGATTTCTTGGGAGGCTCGAATTCCAAAGCCCGGAGACGCTTCCCCTCTCTCAGATCCCAAAGCCACAACTCGCCGTCGGTACTTGTTCGATAGACTGCGAGCAATTCGGTTCCTGTCGGCGAGATTACCATCCGCCCGAGCGATTGACCCGTGGGCCGGTCTGCAAGCAAATGAATCTCCTTGTTGGCTTTCAGATCATAGACATGAATGGCGTTTTCCCAGTTATAGGCGAACAACTTGCCATTCGGCGCAAAAACAAAGAGGGGGGATTCGAGTTTTTTTGGTTCAAGCCGAATCAGCTCAGGCGCCCGGATAGGTGTTTTTTCGCCGACCTTTTGGCTCCCCGAGCATGGCCAAACAACCACAAGGAGGAGTACGAGTGCCACCGCTGAGAAAACGAGACTGCGTTTCATGGCTTTCCCCCCTCCGTAAACGAAAATCCCCTGGTGGCGTTAACCGCGGACCGCTTCTTTCTTTTCAATCTACTCATCAACAAGTGGTAGGGGCAGTTCAGTACGGGGCGACAAAAATCGGGACCAATCTCAAGTTCCGCAGCCAACCTGACACAAAGATGGGCGAGACAAGGTCTTTGATGCGCCGCTTCAAGATCCAGGCGACGCGGAGGAATATGGAAGGGATGGTACGCTCTTTCCGGCGCATGTCAAGCACGATTTTGGCAGGCGCAGGCCCGTTTTCGTCACATACCATTGTCACTGACATTCGGCGTGGCACAGAGTGGTTGCACAATCCCGCCAGGAACATCAGAACCCCAATTGCTTTCCCCGCCCACACTCGTCTATAAGAAAAGGAGGGAACAACCCGTGGAGCATTTATGACTCGTCCGTCCTTTGCCACGCGCTGGAACCTCGACCTGATCGACGCTCAATATCAGCGCTGGCGCGACGATCCGGCCTCCGTGGATGATCCCTGGCGGCTTTTCTTTGAGGGCTTCGAGTTGGGGCAAGCCTGCCCGGCGGTTGCCGCGGCGGCGGCACCGGCGGGCGACAGCACCACCCAAGTCGGCA
>DASRAT010000683.1:0-2219 GCA_035638015.1 Gemmataceae bacterium
CGGCCATGACTGCCCCGGAGGCGCCCACGGCGGGGATCGATGAGCCGGTGTAAAGGTCGAGGCCGACGAACGCCAGGCTGGAGACCACCGCCGCCGTCAAATAGAAGAGCAGAAACTCGCGCGAGCCATACATGGTTTCCATCGTGCCGCCGAACCAGAACAAACAAAGCATGTTAATTAGGATGTGCCAGATCGCCTGCCGATCGTGGCAAAATGCGCAGGTCAATAGTCGCCACACCTGCCCACTGCGGATCACTTTGTTGGTGTCCAGCTCGAACCATTCTTGGACAATTGACACCCTTTGCGGCGGGAAGAAATCGTTGTCGTTGTCCGAAGTGAGTTTTTCGAACTCGGGGTACTTTTTCTTGAGCGTGTCACGGGCCTTTTGGTCGCCGTTCTCGGACCTGGTCAACAGTTTATCCAACTCGGGATCATATTTGCGGATCATCTCCAGCGGCGAGACCCGAACCTCACGCACCCAGAAGATTTGCAGCAGAAAAACGGCAACATTGGCGACGAGCAAAAACTTGAGGACAGGCGTCAAGCCGTCCAGTCCGAAGCCGCCGGATCTTGTTTCTCGGTAGTAGTCGCGATCATGCAGGCCCATTTTTGACAGCAGCCCTTCGCGCTAACCCAGTGGTTTTGGTAGCAGTATGTTTTACCGCCAGCGCTTGATCTCATCAATCATTTTCAGCACGTCATTGCGACGTTTCTCGAACAAGGCGAACATCGTCAAAATGGCCACGCCCAACACGATGCCGGACACCCACCACACCCAGGTTTGAGCGCGATCGACCGCGGCGTGCCAGATTTGCGAGAAGACGACCAGGAACAAAAACGTCATGCCGAGGAACAGAAAAGCGCGGACGCGCAGCAGGATGCCGACGAGGACGCCGGCCACCGAGAGCACCGCTAAGGCAATGGGATACCACGGTTCGCCGCCCAGGCCTTCGATGAACATGTCGGCTGTCGAGGAGATGTAAATTAGCAGAATGCCGGCGTAACGAATCGCCTGCGCTTGCGACGGCAGCAGCCGCTCGCGATTCAGACTCTCGGCGAAAAGGACGATGACGCCAATGGGAATGAGCCAAAGCTGTGGGTGAAAGCGGAAGGCCAACTCGCCTTGATGACCGAGCAGCACCCATATGCCGAAGTTGGCGATGATGGCCGCGACCAACGCGAGATTGGAGGAGCGCCGCGTCAAGGCCACGATGAGGTAGAGCAAGCCCATCAGGAACCAGATGGCGGCATGCTGCCGATAGTCATCAGGCAAGCCGTCAATAAAGCGTGTCCAGGTAGTAGCGCCGCTGACGGCGTCCGAGGCGGCATCACGCATATCCTTGAGCGGGCGAATCAGAAACGCCGCCAATGGCAACAAGGGCAGCAGCATGGCCGTTCGCTGGAGCGGGTCAGCCAAAACGCGCAGGCCCCAGCGCTGTGACAATTCACTAAGTCCAACCCCGGCAAACGCCACGGCAACAATGACAAATGGCCAAAAACGTCCCACTTTGGGGAACATCTCGGGAACAGTGTAGCGAAGGTGAACCAACAAAAGGACAATTAATATTTCGGCGGCGTACACATAGATGGTCCTGCCGCGCTCGCTCAACTTGAGCACGTCGCGACTCGGCGACAGGGCAAACATAAAGGCCCCGCCGATCAGTACAGCAAGCGCCGCTGCCACCACGACTACGGCCGGCAACGCCATAGGCGTCTTGCCCGCCTCCCGGTCCCAAAGGAAGGCTTCCTGGAGCATCACCAGCGCCAGAAAACCGCAAGCCAGGCAACCAAGCGGTCCGGCAAGGCGGCGTGCAACCGCCGACCAGGAGTTGCCGGCCGGCAGAAAACGCGGCAAGGCAATGCCGTAAATCGCGCACATCCACGTTACGCCCGCCATCACCAGGACGCATCGATGCAGCCAGGGCGCAACGTCCGACGGATCGACGATTGCACAGTGCAGCCAGGCCATTGCGAACACGGCAAGCAGCAGCGTTGTAATTCGTGGAATGCGTTCATCGACCCAGGATTTCCAGGCTGAAACGAGATGACGCCAGTGCGGGGTCAGCACCCAGGCGGCCGCCGGTAGACACGCGACAGCAAAGAACACAAACAGGCGGCGTGCAGTGTCTTCAAAGGTGAGGCATATCCACACGCTGACCAACATCACGCCGGCGGCGAGAAGCGTTTGACAAATGACAAACCAACCCAATGGCCAGCTA
>DASRAT010000684.1:0-5649 GCA_035638015.1 Gemmataceae bacterium
AGGCAAAGCCATTGCTGGCGCCAAATTGTTCGTGGACGCCGGTGTGGTCCTCACCACGGACGCGGACGGCAAGTTTGAGATCGGCGGACTGACTCGGCAGGGCCACGAAGCCTTTGTTGTTGCTCCTGGCCGCTTTCGCCAGCGCGTGCTGTTTGACACCACTGCCAAGGCAGACACGCTTTTGGAAGTGGCCGTCCGCCCCGGTGTCAAGGTCGCTGGCAAAGTAACTGGCCTGGACGGCAAACCGATTGCCGGCGCCTATGTTGGCCGACCGACGTCCGGCAGCTATTTCTCACTGTGCGGCTTGTACGAAAGTTGCGATGAGGCAGGACGGTTCGAATTTGACGGGTTATCACCCGATTGGCCAAGCGATCTTGTTGCTTCCGCGCCGGGGCACTTGATGGAATACGCATCGAATGTGGTCGTCCCGGCAAAAGGCAAGGCGCCGGCACTGAACATTCAACTTCGTCCCAAATCGGGATCCACGAACGACTCCAAATTGCTTGACACAAAGAAATGGCGGACCGTATCAGGCGTCGTCCACGGACCTGATGGCAAACCGGCGGCGGATGTGGCGATTCGTTGGGATTGCAAACCTCTTCACGCGGATTCCTTACAAACGGCCACCGACAAGGATGGCAAATTCCGCTTTGTCGTGCACGATGAAGTTGGCATGCTGGCCGTGCTGCCGCGCGATTACCTGGTGCAGTTTCCTGCGGTTCCCGCGGGCGGCGACAAAACTGTCGACGTCAAATTGGCGCCTGGCCACGTGGTGCGAGGCCGAATTCGTGACGACAACGGTAAGCCCGTTGCAGGAGTTTGGGTGCTGCCGACAATACGGGGGCCTAACGACTACAGTTTTCCACTCGATGAAACCTCGGCTCGCACCAACGACGAAGGCAAGTTTGTGGTCAAGGGCGTGCCCGACAATACTCTGTTTTCGATACTCAAAACTGGCATGACTGCTATCAGGGACATCCGGCTGCCCCTTGACAAGGAAGAAGACGCGGTTTGGATCACCATGCAGCATATTGGAGCAGTCAGCGGCAAGGTCGTGGATCGTGACGGCAAGCCAATCCGCAACTTTCGCGTGTTTGTCGAATTCCCGCGTGAGCGTCAAAAAGGCGACAAACTCGCTGGATATTTCGCCGGGTATTCGAGCGTAGGTGTTTCCTTTACGTCCGAAGACGGCAGTTTTGTATTGTCCGGCGTTGGAGCGGGCAGTGTTTACCGGCTTACCGCGGTCGCGGAGGGTCATGGCGACGGGGTCGTCGATCGCGTCAAGGCGGTTGCGGTGAATCACCTCGAGGATGCCTTGCCGGCGACACTCAAGGCTGGTCCACTGGTAGCGCTGCGCGTCCAAACCGTTGGTCCAGACGGCAAGCCCTTGGCCAATGCCAAAATCGCAATGATCAAAGACTGGCCCCAATTGGACACGAATATCATATGGGGTTACGACGACCGCATGGCCTCAGCGCGCGGCCAGACCAAGGCCGATGGCTGGGCCGATTTTCCCACGCTGAGTTTCGGTGAAGCAACGATTCTCGTCCGGGCGCCAGGATTCGCTCGCCAAAAAATCGCCTGGCGTCGAGGCGAAGCGGAATTCAAGGTGCGTTTGGCGCCGGAGGCAATTCTCACTGCCGAGGTGCGCGATGCCGAGGGCAAGCCGCTGGAAAAGCACAGTGTGCTCATTGAGTTTTCGACGCCCAAAACGGCATTCGTGCCGGCGACGATGGACCAGATAATTGGAAATGCAGATCAGGATAACAAGGGCCTATGCCGGCTTGCCGAGCTTCCGGCCGGAAAGGCAAAGGTCGTGTTCTTCGACAGTAACGGTACAACCATCCATGAACAAGCCGTAACATTCCAAGCTGGCAGGACATTGGAACTGAAGATTCAGTTGCAAAAGAAATGACGGGGCTTGCCGCCGGCGAGGCGCGCCGCAGAAGACGGCGCGCATTTCCCATTAGAAGAAGTCGTGAAGGTCTTTCGCGCATAGGTTGCAGAAGCTAACCCCCTTTGGCCAACCTACCCATCTTGCACTCCCAATTCCCCTCCCCCCGACCAGCCTTGACGCCGCCCCCGAAAGCATTTACGATTCCTCCCACTCGCCGGACTTGGGAGGCAGCCAAGACTCCGAACCGATACTCCACAACCGCGGAATCGCTCATGGAAGAGCAGCCGGTGCCGACGCACTTTGACGAGGGGCAAACCCAGGCCGCCGGGCGCTGGCGCGATGTTGCGCTGGTGGCACTGCTGCTCGTTTTTGCCGTCGGCCTGCGTGGGTGGCTGTTGACCCACACCGAAGTGGTTGCACGCGACAGCATCGGTTACATTCGTTATGCGCTGGAGTTCGAGAGCGAAAGCTGGAGCACAGTTCTTCGCAACAATCACCAACATCCTGGTTACCCGCTGACCGTTTTGGCCGTTTCGGCGCCGGTTCGAGCGTATGGCACAGGGCCCGCCTCGGAACTGATGAGCTTGAGCGCCCGCCTGGCTAGCAATCTGGCGGCGGTGTTGCTGGTTATTCCCATGTATTTCCTGGGGAGGTTGTTGTTTCACCGGGCCGTGGGATTCGGGGCGTCGGCATTGTTTCAGTGCTTGCCGGTGCCGGCGCATGTGTTGTCGGACGGGCTTTCGGAAGCGTTGTTTTTGCTGCTGGCGTGCGCCACGCTGTGCTTTGTGGTCGTGGCGATGCGAGGCAGCCGCCCGTGGTTGTTTGCTTTGTGCGGCGTATTTAGCGGGTTGGCATATCTGACGAGGCCGGAAGGGGCTTTGCTGGCGGCGGCCACGTTATTTGTGCTGATCGGTTTGAAATTGATGAATGTCCAACAGCGCTCGTGGCGTCAAATCGCAACGTGCGGCGCCAGCATGACGCTAATGGCCGGCATCGTAAGCACCCCTTATTTGTTTGCCACACATAGCATCAGCAACAAGCCAAGCATTCACCAGATGTTTCGCCAAGATTCGCCGGCGGCTGAAGTAGCGCCGGCGGGGCCGCAGACGGGAATGACCACGAGTCGGCTTCAGCCGTTGCTGGCGTCGACCTTCGGCATCACGCTGAACTTGCAAGACACATTTGGCCGCCGGGCCCGGCAAGCGGTGGTGGGCCTGGGCGGTGAACTGGTGAAATGCTTCCATTACTTCGCCTGGATTGCGGTGCTGCTGGGCATGTGGTGGTTTCGCCGGCAAGCGTTCACGGAGCCGGGCATGTGGGTGCTGCTGGTATTGAGTGGCACTTATACTTTGGTTTTGTGGTGGCTGGCGGTGCATGTCGGTTACATGTCGGATCGGCATCTGCTGTTGCTTGTGATGCTCGGATGTTATCCGGCCGTCGCGGCGGTGGGGGAATTGCCCAAGCGCTGCCTGACGCGGTGGAATCAACGCCTGAGGTCCAGCGAGATTGGGCAACCGGTAGAGGCGCCAAGACATAACTGGCGCACCTTGGCGGCAGCGTGCGCGGTTTTCTGCATCATGGTGGGCGGCGGTTTGCCGAAAACACTGGAACGGCTGCACGCCAATCGGGCGGGACATCACGCGGCAGGCTTGTGGTTGGCGGATAACAGCGCGGCAGTGGATTTGGTTGAAGACGATCACTGCTGGGCACATTATTACGCCGGCCGTGTTTTTCAGGAACGTAAAACGGTGACGGCGCCGCCGGGGCATGTGCAGATGCGCTATGTTGTCGTCGGCCGCCGCGACCGCGAGATCAATTTGACCTGGAATCGCAGCGGCCCGCTCAGCGAGGCAAAACTGCGTGCGGAGGGGGGCCAAATCGTTTATCACTGGCCGGCAGCGCAAAGCTCGGATGATGCTCCCATTGTCATCTACGCCGTGCCTCCAGCCCCGCCGCCACAGCCGCCGCCCCTACCGGATTGAAACCCCATTGGCCCCAGGAGATCGACCCTGTGCGTGTTAACACGATAATCGTCTCTAGCGCGGTAATAATTCTCGTGGGCGGTTGGGCAACGCTGTCCTGGACCCAAGGTCAGACCACGCCCTCCGCAGCCCCTGCGGGAACGCCGGCCCCGCCGCAAGCAAGTCGCGACCTGTCGAAATGGCCGTTATGGCCAAAGCAGTTTTACCTCAGCGGCCAGCGCGGCAATGAATGGCTCCAGCGCGCTAACGGCCCCGACGGCCGCTTTATTGCCGGCTACGTGCCCGCGCTGCGCGTGCCATTGGAAGCCGAAAGTTACATTCGCCAGGTTGGCGCTGCCATTGCGCTGGCCAAGGCCGCCAAGTATTTCAACGACGACAAGGCAGCAGCCAAGGCCAGCCAGGCACTGTTGACGCTGTTGCTTGACACGGCGCCCGAGGACCCGAGCAACCCCGCCATCCGCATCGTCACATTGCCTGGCGGGATGACCAATCGCCTGGGCGCCGCGGCGGCGCTGGTGCAGGCAATTCACGAGTTGCCGCAGCCTGGCGCCGATCTTCTCGATCAAGCCGATCAACTCTGCAACGCCATTCGCCGGGCTCAGCGGACTGACGGCTCGCTGTGCTGCACTGATCCCGGCCCCGACGGCAAGTTCGCTGCGGACGACAACGAAACGGTCAATCTCTATTCCGGCGAAGCGCTGTATGCCTTGATGCGCAGCCAGCAGCATCGGCCCGCGGCCTGGAAGCTGGATCTGGTCAAGAACGCTGTGCCGTATTACCAGGCGCGCTGGCGCAGCAACAAAACCCTGACGCTGATTCCGCGCCACACGGCGGCCAATGCCGAGGCCTACCTGCAAACCGGCGACAAGGCGTTTGCCGATTTCGTATTCGAGATGAATGATTGGCTTTGCACCTTCCAATACCATCAGCTCGATCCGCAGCACCCGCTCTGGGTCGGCGGTTTCATGAGCTGCGTTGATGGCAAGCCGGTCAAGACGCCACCGCATGCCATCTCTGCAGCCTATGCCGAGTGCCTGGGCGATGCCGCCCGCGTCGCCCGCAAGGCCGGCGATCTGCAACGCTGGGAGCGCTACAAAGGCGCCCTGGAGCGCAGCTTGCAATTCCTGCTGACATTGCAGTACACCGACGCCAATTGTCAGCACTTCAACCCGGAATTTCGGCCGTTTGTTGTCGGTGCTTTTCATGCTTCAAACCAGGACGGCAACATTCGCCTGGACTACACGCAACAGGCGGTCTGCGCCATGGTTTCCTATTTAACCCATGTTGCCGACATACCCTGACAAGCGGTTAGCTGGGGTTGGCCGAAAATCAGCTTTTGCCATATAATGTGGGCTTGCCTGGATGCCGCGCGTCCCGAACGAGAGACCCATGACTGAAGAACGTCCCCCGCTGCCGAGACCGCGTTGCCGTAGCTTGACCGGCATCCGTATCCTCGCCAGCGGCAGCTATGTTCCGGACGCGGTCGTCACCAACGATCACCTCCATCAGCGTCTGGGCTTCGACTCCGACTGGATTGTCAAACGCACCGGCATCCGCGAACGGCGGCACGTGCTGTCACATCAAGCCACCAGCGATCTGTGTCACGAAGCGGCGCAGCGCTGCATTACCAATGCGGGCGTGGACAAGAAAGACATCGACCTTTGCATCGTGGCCACGTTCACGCCGGACATGGCTTTTCCCTCGACGGCGTGCCTGGTGCAAGACCGGTTGAGACTAAATTGCCCGGCCATCGAGTTGGAAGCGGCCTGT
>DASRAT010000685.1:0-3036 GCA_035638015.1 Gemmataceae bacterium
CTTTTCTTGCTGTTTTTGTCAGCCTTTGGATCCCCGCAGGCGCTCGCGGCGATGTCCGCACGGTGCGCACGCCCAACGGCGGCAAGGTTCCCGATGTGGTTCTGGATGCCAAGGGTGTCCTGCACATGACTTATGGCGACCGACAAAGCGGCAACGCCTACTACGTCCAATCCCCAGACGGCGGCAAAACCTTCACCAAGGCCGTCCAGCTTAATCGCCGCAACGACACCGTCACCGTCGGCATGGAGCGCGGTCCACGGTTGGCGCTCGGCAAGGACGGCTTTCTTCATGTAGTATGGCTCGGCTTTTACAAGGCGGGTGGCAGCATCTGGCACACGCGCAGCACCGACGGCGGCAAATCGTTTGAGCCGGAGCAAAAACTCGAAGACCCCGCTTACGGCCTTGACAACGCCGCCCTGGCGACGGACGCCAAGGGCAATGTCTTCGTGCTGTGGACGGGAGGTTTCCCCGGTTTCACACGCGATCCGGAAAGCGATATCGCTGCGCCCATCATCATGGTCCGCTCGACCGACAATGGCAAAACGTTCAGCAAGAACGAACTGCTCAAGAGTGACCACCCCGCCAGTGGTCATGCCTGTGGCTGTTGCCGGCTGGAGGCTCGCATAGGCGGCCCGGATGACGCCAACCTCTACGTCGCCTTCCGCGGCGGTTACAAGGGAATCCGTGATCCGTGGCTGCTCGTCGGCAAAAAGACCGAGAACAATTTCCGATGCCTCAGTGTGCACGCCGACCAATGGAAAACAGGCTGCCCCATGCAGGGCATGCCGTTTAGCGTAGACTCGACAGGAAAAGTGCTGTTCAGTTGGATGAGCCGGGATAGGGCCTACTGGACAATGTCCGACGAAGGCGCCAAGACGTTTTTGGCTCCCATTGCCACTCCGGAAAAAAACGCGGGCGGCGCCAAGGCCAAACAGGCATTTCCGATGGCGGTGAGCAACGCCAAAAAAGAGATTTTGCTAATGTGGACAGAAAACGGTGATGCCCGCTGGGCCATGTACGGCGCTGACGGGTCGGCCACGGGACAGCACGGCGTGGCCGGCACCAAGGTCGGACAGGATAAGCCGACCGCATTCGCTGGAACGGACGGGCAATTCTACATAGTTTGGTGAACAGGTGTCGAACCGTGACGGAATTCTGATTGCCAACACCCTGGATTTTTGGCTGCACGGCTCCACCACCGAATTTCCGGCCGATAATAGGCCCAACGCCACGGCATGTGTGGCATTCCCCTGCGGATCAGCTCGATGATTGAACCCTTCGATAATGAAGCAATCGCACCTGGAACGCCACCGCCTCCGCTTGCCAATCCAGATTTGCTGCCACCCCCCGAACCACGGCGACGGTGGACCTGGGTGGCGTTGACAATGGGTATACTGGCCTGGTGTGTCATTATTGTAGTGGCCACCGCCATTGCGGCTGGGGAGCGCAACTCCGAAGAAAAGCTCGGCGAAACAGCGGGCAAAGAGAGCATCAATCTCCTGACCATGCGAGCGCAAGCTCGCTATTTACTCGGCGCCCGCGATACTCTGAGCCAGTTTTCGCCGGGGAGCGAACACCAGATTGCAGCGCAGGTTAACACGCTCAACGTTGGGCCGTTGGACCAGCGGCTGCGCTACGTGGTTCTGGTTGGCGAGTTGCAAGGGCCAGATGCGGCGGTCAAGGCACTCGACGATCTTGATGCATTGATCGCCCGCAATAATGCCAAACTCACACAAGAGCAAGAATCGCAACGAACCGTGTTGCGCAAGTTGTATGCCGATTACCGCCGGTTGCGCTACGATGCGCCATCCGTCAGTGACGCCGATCGCAAGATCCTGCGCGAGCAACTGGGTTGGTTCGGCAAACTCGCGCTGGCGCCGGAGGGGCAACCGGCCGTCCGCGACGAAGTGATTGCAGCCGCTGGAGGCGCGGCGGCAATCGACATCTATGCCGAGTGCCCTGATCCGGCCGGGCGTGACGAGGCGTTGCGACCGGCGAAGCGTGTCACGGTGACGATCTGGACCGCCGTGGGCGGCGGTGTTTTCTTTTTGTTTTTGGGTTTTTGCGGCCTGTTATTGCTGGTTGTGCTGATGGTCATGGGCAAATTGCGCGGCGGGTTGGTGTGTGGCTGGTCACCGGCCGGAGTCTATGCCGAAACTTTTGCACTATGGATGCTCATGTTCGTCGCACTCAGCATTGGCGTGAGCCGGCTCGAAATGGGCGAGTTTCGCTACATTGCGGCCGCGCTGGTCATGCTGTTTTCTCTGGTGGTCGTGTTCTGGCCGGTACTGCGCGGCCTGAGTTGGCGGCAAGTGCGTGAGGACATCGGCTGGACGCTCGGCCGCCGGCCGGCGTTGGAGCCTGGCATTGGCGTGGGCTGTTATGTCATGAGCTACCCGCTTTTGGTTGTCGGAATCGTAATGGTGCTTGGATTGATGGCCGCACAAACCCTGCTGAGCGGCGGCGGGCCGTCAGCAGATGATTTGACGTCGCCGTCCACTCCTGGCCACCCCGTGGTGGGACCATTGGCCAGTGGCGACTGGCCCTTGCGTTTGCAACTGTTCTTTCTGGCGAGCATCGTTGCCCCCATTGTGGAGGAGACGATGTTTCGCGGCGTCCTTTACCGCCACCTGCGGGAGGTGACGCGAAGATTCGCCCTCGTTGGAAGCATGATTGTGGCCGGTTTGGTCAGTAGTTTCATCTTCGCGGTGATCCATCCGCAGGGGCTTTTGGGCATACCGGTGCTAATGGCCCTGGCAATTGCCTTTGTGCTGACGCGCGAGTGGCGCGGCACGTTGATACCGTGCATGGTGGCGCACGGACTTAACAACGGGTTGGTGCTGCTGGTGTCGGTGGGGATGCTGGCGGAATGAGGGGATCACTTGTTGACACCGGATTTTCTGATGTTCAATGTCCTTTTTTCACCGGGCCGACAAGTCCCAGACCAAAACCGTTGTGTCCGAGCTTCCCGAAGCGAGCAGGCGGCTGTCGGGCGAAAAGGAAAGTGAATTCACAGGTCCCACGTGGCCGACGAGA
>DASRAT010000686.1:0-3827 GCA_035638015.1 Gemmataceae bacterium
CTGGCAATATCAAAAGATCGACCCACGGAATCGGAATGGCGCCAGCCGTGGCTGCCATCGAACTGTAGCCGAGAATATGCGGCAATGCCCGCTGGGCGTAAAGGTCTTGCAGCTCTTTGGTCGCCCGGTCCAGCGTCAACATCGTCTGCCGATAAGCGGCGGGCAGCGCATCCAACAGCACATCACGAAGGCGCGCCCCTCCGTATTTCGTATCTTCATAGCCGTCTATTTGCTGTGTCAGGTCAATTGGCACAATAGCATCGACCAAACCTTGAAAACGGTGGCGCTGCTCGGCCAGGCAAATACGCAACTCTGGCGCCATCGCTTGTGCGGCTTTGTCCAAATCGGCATCCACAAACGGATACGGCTGCGGATGCTGCAGCTGTGGATAGGCTTCGTGCAAACAGGTAAGCGCCAGCACCACAGGCCGCGACGGCCGGGCCTGGCGAATAGGGCGAAAGTGATTCAACAAATTCTCCAGGGCATGGTCCATCACCTTGGCAGTGATGACAATGACATGTGCTTGGAGATCGAACTGCGCCAAATCCTCGCGCGGGTCGTAACCAGGTTCATCGACGCCACGCGTGTCAAGAAAAGTCATAAGCGGCGCTTCGGGAGTAGGGAAGCGATATTGCCGCGAAAAGCGAGTGCAGGGCTTGAAACCCTGGCCAATCTCCGCCTCATCCGCCCCTGTCAAGAACTTGATGAGCGACGTTTTGCCGCTCTGGGTTTTGCCGTAAAGCCAGAAGACGGGCACGGGCGTCTTTTGGCGGATGGCATCCAGTTTGTGTTGCAGCTCTTCGTCGGACGCGGCCGACGAGAACAGTTTTTTGATTTTGTCGAACATTTGCTCACGGCGCCTGAGGTCGGTGTAAGCTCTTCAACCCATTGTACCGCGAGGCGGGAAATGTGTAGACGGCTGACTTACAACCTGCTGCGGTCTGCAAAAAAACTCAAACTTCCTCATCGCCCTGCTCCATGTTCATGTTTAACATGCGAAGACTTATTCGCCGTGCATCGTTACTACTTTCGTCCTCGCGCAACCGGTAAAGAAGCCCGTGGTAGCGCTTCGGGCCGAAGGAGATCATCCAGACACCGGCCGTCCAAAGCAACGCCACAGGCAACAGCCATGATTCCAGGCAATAGATGGCATTGAGATAAGCGAATACGCTCAGATCGAGAACATGGTGCCTTTGAACTTGCGCCGGTGTGATCGATGCCGGGGCCGTCCTGGCAAACAAATAGGGCACGATCATCCCGGGCAGGCCGCATTTGTTGGTGCCGTAGTAAGCGCAACGCCGACAGGTGGTTCGAAAGGACTTCCAAATCCAAAAGGAAAGGATGGCGATGGTCAACGCGCCCAGGTAGAAACTGGTGAAGACGCTAATAATGACGGCGCATGCGCAGAATGGGGGGTGCCCCAATGCAAACCAGAGGGTAAACAACTTCCGCCGCGTTGCTGGACTCATGATTTCGATCCTTTTTGTGGCCGCAATGATTCGCACACAACACACTCCGCGACCTGCCGCTTTGCCCTTCAACCTCGAAGGTTTTTTTCTGATCGTTGACGGCCGCCCGTGCCGTCGCTTACAATTGCCGGCTCCAATTGCGAAAACATTTGTGATGCGAGAGGCCGTGATGTCCGCGAGGGGATCAATCACGCACTGGATCGACGAACTCCGCGATGGAGAGCCAATGGCAGCGCGCATGCTTTGGGAACGATATTTCCAGCGACTGGTGCAACTCGCTCGCAAACGGCTGCGGGCCTTGCCTCGCCGGGCCGCGGACGAGGAAGACGTGGCCTTGAGCGCCTTCGACAGCTTTTGCCGGGGCGCCGAGCAAGGGCGTTTTCCGCGGCTGGACGACCGCGACGATTTGTGGCAAGTGTTGTTTGTCCTTACCGACCGCAAAGCAATCGATCTCATCCAGCATGAAAGTCGCAAGAAGCGCGATTGGCGATTGACGCAACCGGCAGATGCGGAGCGCATGTCGGCGCGGGAATTGGCCGGGGCCGAGCCTGACCCAGCTTATGCCGCAGAGGTGGCCGAGGAATGTCAACGTCTGCTAAGTTTACTCCGCGCTGAAGGTCTGCGCGACCTGGCAGTGCGGAAGATGGAAGGGTACACCAGCGAAGAAATTGCGGACCTTCTTCAATGCTCCGTGACGACGGTGGAACGGCGCTTGCGGTTGATCCGGAAAGAATGGGAGCAGGAGGCGCCGTGACGGGTTGTTGCCCTCTCCGCGGAGCACACGGTATTACGCCACAAACCGCGCGAGAAACTCCGATGAGCGACACCATTTCATTCCCCCAACCAAGCCTTTCTTTGTCGGCCGAGCGTGAAGTCGACGCGGTGTGCATGCGCTTCGAGGCAGCGTGGCGTGTGGGGCAGCGGCCGTGCATTGAGGATTACCTTGGCGACATGCCCGAGCCTGTGCGTTCAGCGCTCTTGAAGGCCCTGCTCGAACTGGACCTTGACTACCGTGGCAAAAAGGGCGAGCGGCCAATGCCTGAGGAGTATCGCTGCCGATTTCCCGGCCATGAAGCCGTGGTCGTCGGCTTGCGATTCTCGTTGAATCGTCTGCCCCAAGTGCCAGGGCACGAAGTGCGTGAGGAGGTTGGCCGCGGCGGCATGGGCGTGGTCTACAAAGCATGGCAATCGAAGGCCAGCCGCATGGTTGCGCTCAAATGCGTCCTGGCAGGCGAAATTGCCCCACCCGATGCAAACGATCGCTTCGCAGCTGAAGCGAGGGCCGCAGCCGGGCTGGATCATCCGCACATCGTTCCAATTTTTGAGGTCGGCGAACACGAAGGCCGGCATTACTTCACCATGAAATGGGTGACAGGAGGCAGCCTCGCCGATCAAGTCAGCCGCGGCCCGCTGCCGTCACGCCGCGCTGCCGAAGTCGTGGCAGTGGTCGCCCTCGCTGTGGACCATGCCCATCAAAAAGGAATCATCCACCGCGACCTGAAGCCGGCGAACATCCTGCTCGATGAAAACAGCCAGCCGCATGTCACCGATTTCGGGCTCGCCAAACGCCTTGACGGGCAACCGGGCCTCACCCAATCCGGCGCCGTCGTCGGCACTCCGGGCTACATGGCGCCCGAGCAAGCGGCCGGTCACGGCAAGGAACTCGCGGCCGCCACCGATGTTTACGGGCTGGGTGCGGTGCTTTATGCACTTTTGACGGGCCGGCCTCCCTTTCAGGCGGCCAACATGCTGGACACGCTTACGCAGGTGATCAACGAACCGCCGGCGCGGCCGCGCTTGCTCAATCCCAAAATTGACCGCGATCTGGAGACCATCTGCCTCAAATGCCTGGAAAAGCGATGCGTCGATCGCTATGCCACCGCCCAAGAATTGGCGGATGACCTGGGCCGTTACCTTCGAGGCGAAGCCATCAAAGCGCAGCCACCGAGTTTGATCCAAATCGTGTTGCGTGGGTTCAACAAACGAGTGGAAGTATTCGACGCACGCACGTGGAGCAATCTTACCTTGGTTGGGGCGGCCCTGGCCTCGCTTACTCACCTGGCGATTTTCTGGGTTGCCCAGATGGAACGGCCCGCGCTGCCATTTTGGCTGTGCTTGGGAGGCCATTGGCTGGCAGTAGGCTTGTTGGCCTGGTATTACCTGCTGCGCCGGCCGAAACCTCTCGGGACGGACGAGTGGGACATTGCCAGCATTTGGGCGGGCATGTGTTTGGCGTCAATCGCATTGTGTGCCGTCTACTATCCCTGGGGGCAAGAAGGCATACTGGCGATGTACCCGCCACTCGCCCTGCTGTGCGGACTTTATTACTTCGTATTGGCCCAGCTTTACTGGGGGCGA
>DASRAT010000687.1:0-9548 GCA_035638015.1 Gemmataceae bacterium
CCGGTCTCATGCGACCTGAAATGACCCCGGTCATGCAAACCAATGTGCCAGTCTGCATACGGTCAGCCAGCCTCCACGCCTTTTGAGCTTTGTTGCGCGTCATTGTTTTTGGTCCCGTTTTAGCCGACGGTAGCATTACGGAATACCCCTGCAAAGGAGATACTGACTCTCCTGGCCTCTTGCTACCTTTATCATAACTGAACATACGTTCACAATGCAAGGGGAAAAACCCAAAAAAAGCCGGGCGGGCGGCAGGTACTAGAGGTGCCTTTTGGAGTGCGGCGACTTGTCGCCGCTTTTGTGGAAGTTCGGTGCAAACGCAAAAATATGGCTTTTGGATGCGGTGACTAGTCGCTGCACTTCAAGGTGAGCCATGGAATCATCATTTGCTCACTTCGCAGCTTTCAGCTTATCCCAGTCAATTTTTTCGCTGTTATTGGGATTAATCCACGCTCTCATGAGCGAAGGATCCTGCTGGTTATGAATTGTCTGCACAGCGCCGCCAAATAAGACAAGATTCATTTGCTCAGGAAACATCCCGCCGAGTGCCGGCAATTTAGACTTATCGTTGGGCATTGCAACATCGCTCGGCCTGGTCCAGATGACCGGCTCGCCGGCTTCAATAACCAGAATGGTGCCACCAAGAACTGTCAAATCCTTGTGTTTTTTTGCGTTGACGAAAAGCGTGTCCGGGCCTGTAAAAACCTGATAAAACGTCTTGCCTTCCTCCTTTTTCTCAGGAACAGCGGCTTCGTAGATTTTGGGCATCTTGGCGATCAGTTTTTTGTTGTGCTCACTGTCCCAGGGCTCGTCGAGTTTGAATTGTTGATAGAGTGCTTTTTCTCCGATGAAGGGCAGGATTTCGACGCGCCAGCTCAATAACGGCGTTTGTCCATCCTTGCTGTAAATAGCGTGCGCCGGCAGGGATCGGAATTGATCGACATACTCGTTTATCGCCAGACAGATATTGCGAAGATTTTTTATGCTCAACTCGGTGGCAGCGGCCTGGTCGATCGCCTTCTTGATCTTGTCTCGCTCTTCTGGCGAGAGTTTATCGTCTGACTTGGCGCGTTCCAAAATGAGAAGCGCGTTTTCGGTGCCCTTGCCGGCTTCGAACTTGGTTGGCCGATCCGCGCCTTTGGGCCCTTCGGCCAGGCAAATGGTCAGGTGGTCGTCGTCGTCAAACTTGAAGATGGCCTTGTGCATGTCGTCCACTCCCAAGTCGATCTGCCCTGGCCCGACAATCTTGTACATGGCGAGCTTGCCTGTCTCTTTCTTTCCCAGGATCTGCGTGTGAAATTTGCCATCTTTGCTAAAAACCCAAAAGACCAGGCCTATGTCGGCAGGAGCGTCTTCTCCTGCGATAGTGCCCTTGGTAAGCCGCCAGGCGCCGACAATGCGCTCCTCGTCGGTTTTTTTGCCCGGACCAGCCTGGGCAGCCACAAGCAGCATGGCCCCGGCGGTTACAACGAAAGCAGCCCCTGTGCCAAGGAAAGACACGCGCATGGAAGTTTCCTTTCGGTTGGTTGGCGATTGAAAACACCCCGCCGAATCCCGTGGTTTCACAAAAAGCGACTTAATTGCCGCTCGCTCTTATTTCGCAACTTTCAACTTTTCAACTTCCGCATTGTCGCCGGCATTGGGGGTAACTAGCGGCCGAAATATTGCCGGATCTTGGACATTGTGCGCAGAATGCACGCTGCCATCGCACATCGCGAAATTCATCAAGTCACTGAAAAGGCCGCCAAGCTCCGGCATTTTGGCTTTGTCCGCGGGCAGCACCACATCGGCGGGTTTGGTCCAAATCACCGGCTCCTTGGCTTCGATGATCATGATGGTGTTCGAGCTGCCGTCGGTGATATCCGTGAATCTCCTTTTCGTGTTTCCGTCAAACACGGTGTCCGGGCCGGTGAAAACCTGGTAATAGGTCATGCCCTCTTTCTTCTTTTCAGGAATGACCGCTTCATAAAGCTGCGGCATCTTGCCGATCAGCTTCTTGTTGTGTTCGCTGTCCCACGGCTCGTCGAGTTTGAATTGTTGGTAAAGCGCATTCTGCTCGATAAACGGCAGGATCGCCACGCGCCAGCTCAGCAGCGGCGTTTTGCCATCTTTGCTGTAAATGGCATGGGCTGGCAGCGACTTGTATTGATCGTGATACATGTGCATGACAACTGCCAATTGACGGAGATTGCTTAGGCTCACCGTGCGCGCGGCCGCCAGGCGTGTTTTTTCAATGGCGATTTTGAGCTTGGCCTTTTCTTCGTCCGTCATTTTCTCATCGGGCTTGGCGCGTTCCAGAACGAACAATATGTTTGAGCTGCCTTTGGGCGCCTCGAACTTGTCGGGGCGAGGCTGATTCATGGGGCCGTCAGAAAAACAAATGAGCAACTTATCGTCGCCTTCGAACTTGTAGATTCCCAGCGACAATTTGCCGGGGTCGCCGATGTCGATTTGCCCGGGGCCTACGATCTTGAAGCCACCGTCCTTTTCTTTTTTTTCGGTTCCCGCAAGAAAGATGGCCAATCTGCCGTCCTTGGAGAAAGCGAAGCGGGCGGCCGACACCAATTCAGGCGGCAAATCTTCGCCCGATTGCTGGCCCTTGGTCAAGCGCCAGGTGCCGAGGATGCGCTCATCATCCGTTTTCTTGCCTTGTTCCGCATGCGAGACAAGCCGTGTCATACTGCCGACTGCAAGACTCAATACCGCAATAAGAGCAAAAGACGTGATGCGCATTGTGCGACTCCTAAAAGATATGACCCCGTACAACGTGCAACTGCATGTTGCCGGGCGGTTGTCAGTTTGGCATTCGGAGGGCGGTTTGGCAACGGTTTTCTTGGCCAGCAAAATGACAAAGGCCGGAAGCCGCCATCCCAGCGACTTCCGGCCTCGTGTTTCCAAACGCAGCTAACTCATTTCTTCGACTTGGCATTGTTGTCAATTACCGGGTCCCCAATCGTGGGGCTGACCGACGAAAAAGTCGTCGTCGTTTGTATTGTGGCGATAAAGATCCGCTTGGTTTCCTCATCATCAATTTTCACCATTGCAAAGGCGAGGGCACGTAAGTACTCATCGTCCACCAGTCGCTTTTGCACGAGAAACAACTCCTTCTCCAAGGAGGTCACTTTTTGTTTCAAGCGCTCGATTTCCTCGGCCGGCGTCAGCTTGTTATCTGGTTTTGCACCAATGGCATTGGAGACCATGTCAAATCTCTTTTGCGCACTATTGCTGTCGGCATTGCTGACATAAGCGCACCACAGCTCCCACGTCCGCTCCTTTAGCGCATTGGTCAGATCACCAAAAGCCGCCTTGGCCTGCGGCCCCATCTGCTCCAGGGCCTTGGCGGCGGCAATGCGGTTTGGAATATCCTTGTCCTTGAGCTGCGCGGCCCAGGCGCTCAGTGCCTTACCATTGAAGCGAGGCTCTTCCTGACCTTGAGGCGCCGCGGCGGCAGTTAATACGGCAAAGGAAAATCCGCACAGGGCGACCAGCTTTTTCATCGTGCATCTCCTGCAAGGTTGTTGTAATCTCTGGTGCGTGTGGCCCGGGCGCAATCTGGATAAAGGATAGGCCACAAAATCAACATCCGCTAACTCGCGAGACTCACCATGACCAGACCATTTACCTTCTTCCTTGCCGCACTGGCAACCGCCGCCATCTCGGCCGCCCCGCAGACACAACCAGGCAAGCAAACGTTGCCGCCGGAACTCGCTGGCAAAAATGCAACTCCTTCGGCCGCCGCAGTAATCTGCTTCCTGGAAGGCCCCGCGGTGGACGCCGCCGGCAACGTCTTCTTCAGCGACATCGCCGGCAACCGCATTCTCAAAATGGACACCAAGGGCGTCGTCACCGTTTTCCGCGCCGACAGCGGCCGGACAAACGGCAACACCTTCGACGCCCAGGGCCGGCTCATTAGCTGCGAAGGAGGCGAGCAAGGTCCAGGCCGCCGCCGCGTGGTCCGCACCGACATGAAAACGGGCGAAGTCACCGTGCTGGCTGAGAAGTACGAAGGCAAACGTTACAACAGCCCCAATGACGCGTGCGTCGACAGCACCGGCCGCATCTGGTTCACCGATCCCCGTTACCGGGATACTGGGCGAGAGGACATGGAAATGGACGTCGAAGGAGTCTACCGCATCGACACCGACGGCAAAGTGACACGGGTGCTAACCCAAAAAGACATCGACCGGCCCAACGGCATCGCAGTCACGCCAGACGCCAAGACGCTGTACGTGATCGACAGCCACCAAAAAGTCGGCGGCAACCGCAAGATTTGGGCTTTCGCCATTCAGCCGGACGGCAGCTTGAAGGACCGCCGCCTGGTTTACGATTTCGGCAAAGGCCGCGGCGGCGACGGCATGCGGTTGGACGTCAAAGGCAATCTATGGGTGGCCGCGGGCATCAACTTTCACCGCGGCAATCCAGGGGAGAACATGGACGTGCCGGCTGGTGTGTATGTGATTTCGCCGGAGGGCAAGTTGCTGGGCAGCATTCCGATTCCCGAAGATCTGATTACCAACGTTGCCTTTGGCGGGCCGGATCACAAGACGCTCTACGTGACGGCGGGGAAGACGCTGTATCAGTTTCCGGTCAATGTGGCTGGTAATGTGCTCAAATAAGCTGAATGGCGAGCCGGGAGCGTAAGCGACCGGAGTAAGCGCTCTAAAACTAAGCGCTTCCTCCGGTCGTTTACGCTCCCGGCTCGCAAGATTATTTTGCTGTGGCCTTTGCCGCAGCTTCTTCAGCCTCACGGATCATCCTGGCCTCCTCTTCCCGCAGTCTACGCCTTTCGCGCTTGCAAACTTCGTCAAGACGTGCTTGTTCGGCGGGGTCGGTGATGTCCTCGACAACTAGGCGTTGCAACCGGCTAATCTTGAATTTACCATTGGCTTTCTCAGACATGGTTCACTCCTCAATTGATAGCACTGTAAACGCGTGTTCCGCTTTCAGGGCTTCATCACCGTCTTTATTGGCGAAATAGACCTGAAAAAAATAGGGGCCGGCTTCACGAAAAATACAATTGTCAACAACGATCCAATAGGACAACACCTCGTTGTCTTCCTCAAAGGTAACAGAAAACTTCACATAGCGGATGGGCTTTTCCGTCCGCTCTTGCACTACCAGGATCTTACCAAAATACTTTCCCCTGCGCGGACAGGAAAACAGCAAGTACAGTGTCAGCGAGACCCAACGTGGCAAAACAGCGGCCGCGAGCTGTGAACGAACGCCTTCAAGCGTGTAGACGCCGTCTTCAGCGAGACTTTCCGTAACGTCATCACAAATGACGATTGTCCGCACCCTCGGCGTCAAGGCTGCAACGGACATCCTGGCGCCCCTGGCTGAGTGATGAAGTCAAGTGTCACTTAATCAACAACACGGCGAAAGTCATTTCATATAAAAATGAACGGCTTCATTTTCCCTTGGTGCTGGTCTGCACCCGGCAAATCCAATGATCCGCCGCCAAATACAGCACGCTGCCGTCTTCACCAAAGGCGCAGTTGGCGGTCGCCACTTGCGGATCAATGTTCCCCAGATGCGTGCCGTCCGGCGCAAACACCCAGACGCCGCCCGGTCCGGTTGCGAAAAGATTGCCTTCCTTGTCGATTTTCATGCCGTCCGGCAAACCGAGTTTGCGGCCCACCCATTTGGTGGCGTCATGGAAGACGCGGCTTTTGCCCAGGGTGCCGTCGTCCTTCACATCAAAGGCCATCCACACTGCTTTTTCCGGATCGGAATTGGCAACATAAAGCGTCTTTTCGTCAGCTGAGAAGGCGATGCCGTTGGGCCGCGTCATTTCCTTGGTCAACAAGGTGATCTTGCCGTCCTTGGTCACGCGGTAAACGCCGCAGAAATCAAGCTCACGGGCGGGATCCTTCCAGCCGTCCTTCAGTCCATATGGCGGATCGGTAAAATAGAGATCGCCGTTGGATTTGTAGACCAGATCGTTGGGACTATTGAGACGTTTGCCTTCATATTTGTCGGCGAGAACCTTCTTCGTGCCGTCCTTTTCAATGCGTGTGACGCGGCGGTCGCCATGTTCGCAAATGGTCAGGCGGCCTTCTGGATCGAGGCGCAGGCCATTGGAGCCTGGCTCATCGCCCGGCTTGCCGCCGCGGCCTTTGGGATCGGCGGAGCCGCTGTTCTTCAGGTGAACCGTCACTCCCTTGCCCGGCGTATAAGCGTTAATGACGTTGTTGGGAATGTCCGAGAAAACCAGGATGCCCTTGTCGGGAATCCAGCAGACGCCTTCGGTCCAGATGAAGCCTTCGGCCACCTTGACAATCTTGGCGTCCTTGGGAATCAGTTTGTCGAAACGAGGATCGAGGCGCTCAATGGCGCCGACTTGGTCGCCCTTGGGCTGTTGTGTGACGGCGCATGGCGCGAAGGCGACCAGCGCGGCCGCGAAGACCAAAAAGACGGCGGTTTTCATGACAGGCCCCCTGTTGCAAGTGTGCTGCCGAATTGGCTTTGGGAATCGCTTCGAGATATTCTCAAGGATTTTAGAAAAAATACTTGTAAAGGCGAGAGATGACCTTTACAATCCACGCGGCGATAGGGAAACGCCCACACATTGGACCTTGAGGCCCCGCGCGTGGGCGGTTTTGTTTCTCATGAGGAGAAAGCCCTGTTGGTGCAGTCGCCGGTAACTGGAGAACGACGACCGCCATCCTGCGAAAAAGGTGTTCAAGCCGTGGAGGGAGCAGTCGCCATCTTCCCTCTCCCGTCCTGCCTTTTCGCTTGTGCGGTGCGCCGGCGCCCAGAGGCATGGGTGTCGGTGGCGAACAATGAGTTCGAGAGTCCGCAAGCAACTTTGTCATTTTTGGGGAAGGCTGGAAATGAAGACGCAACAGCGCAAACGCACCCCCGTCGCAACTGCCGTGGTGGTGCCCGAGGAAGTTGTCAACAACAATCCGTCAACGGTCATTTTCTCATCCGATCTTTTGACTCCCGAAGAAGAACGTGAACTGCTCAAGCAGTTCTGGGAATTCAAAAGCGATCTGGTGACGTTGATGATCCGCCATTTTCCCCGGCTGCGGGCCCACAGGCCGCCGCTGGAACCGTGGCCGATGGCCCAGTTCATTCGCGATTATTGCGATAATGATACTCGTCAAAACGTCCATGTTCGCCGCGTCCATGATCGTTATGTCCATTGCAAACACCGCTTGGCCTCGGCCAACATCCGCCTGGCGGCCCACGTCGCCAAGCGTTTCCGTCATCACGCCCTGGGCTACAGCGACCTCTTGCAAGAGGCAGTTTGCGGCTTGATGCAGGCCATTGACCGTTTCGATGTCAGCCACGGCACCCGCCTGGCGACTTATGCAACCTGGTGGATTCGGCAGACGCTGCAAATCGCGGTGGCCCGCCAAAGCCATCTGGTCAGTCTGTCGCCGCATCACTTGCAAGAGCTTGGTCTCCTGCAACAAGAATCGGAAGCCCTGGCTCACGGCGGCAAGCATCTGCCCAGCCCGCAAGAGTTGGCCTCCCGCACCGGCAGCAGCCTGGAACATCTTACCCATCTTCAAACTGCCACCCGCGCCCCGGTTTCGCTGAACGCCGTCCTGGACGACGACAGCGATTTCAAACTGACCGAGGCCATGCCCGACAATGAAAGCACCACGGTCCGCCGCAACAGCGAACGTCAGGAAGCCCTGAACTTCCTGATGGAAAACCTGCGGCCACGTGAACGCAAGGTGCTCGACCTGCGTTTCGGACTTACGGGACATGGAACCCACAGCCTGCGGCAGATTGGTCACTTGCTGCGGATCAGCAAGGAACGCGTTCGCCAAATTCAGAATCGGGCGCTCGAGAAACTGCGGGCGTCAGCTGATCGCGTTGGTTGGGAGCCGAGTTTGCTGTTGGGCTAACGCCGCTCGCGGCTTAGCATTTAGACTTTACAATTATTCAGCCCGGAACGCCGATGTGGCGTTTCGGGCTGTTTTTGTTTTGCAGACGGCGAAATCGCCTTCCGTTGGATTCAGGCGGCAACAGAAATAAGGCTGGCGTTTACACTCCTAAACCCAGGCTGTAACATGACGCTGTCGTCTGTAGTTGTTGAGGTGGAGAATGCCCGTTTACCATGGGACCGATGAAGACTCGGCCCGGAGTATTCTGGCGAACGGGTTGGATCAACTGGCTTGGGAAACAGCTGCCGGAATGGCCGGGCCGGATCCCAAAGGATTCTCGGTTTCCGATTCCCTTGATATCGCCCGCGACTGGGCACGCTGGCGTGCGCTGGAGCGTTTGGGAGACGCGGACCGCGGCATGGTTCTCCAGGCTGATCCTGATGATTTGCCGTTGTATCAAGGGCAACCAGGTCATTGGACCGATCCCGGCGAACGCTTTGTGCGACCCGAAGACTTTCCCAATGTCGGCTCGGCGATATTTCAAGCTGTGCCGTGAAAATGCAATTGCAGGGCTGTGGAGAACTGTCATGGGCTTTATCAAGTTAAACCGCTACGCGGACGCCAGCGGCCGGACATTCGATCCGGGTGAGGTCGTCGCCAAAGCCCGAGCGGCATTTTCCGATCTGAAAGTGCTGCCCACAGATCAGCTGGCACTTGGTGCTGACCGCGCGGCCGACGCCGCCTCGCCTGAGCATGTCGTCCGAACGCTACGCCGTAACCAGCAAGAATATGGCCCCGCCTACGCTTTTGAGTTTGACATCGAAGGCGGCGGACGGATACAAGGCCGCGCTCGCCGCTACGATGTGACCTTTCATTTTGCCGTGCCGCTGACAGAAGAATGGCGGCAACGATTGCTCACATTTCTGCAAGGCTTGGGGCCTGGTCGAATGGAACATGCCGAGGAAAGCCTTGTCAAACCAACGTGAGAAGTAGAGATTATGGCCACCGACATCGGCATTCGCTTTCCATCAGAAGCGGAAGCATTGCGCAAGCAATGCGAAGCGGAAAAAGGCTTGACCGCCGACGAGCGTTTCCGTGCCGTCCTTGACATGAACGCCACCGCCGAGGCGCTGGCACGCGCCGGCGGAACTTACGAGGCCCAGCTCAAACATCAGCACCAAGTCGAATTGGAATGGCAACAAATCATGAAGGAGTTTCTTAAAGCGCATGATCCAGCCCGCTGCCGGCAGTGAAAGCCTGAGTCATGTTCTTGACAAGCTCGCGCAGGTTCTTAACGAGCGGCGCGTTGCATATGCGCTCATCGGGGGACTGGGCGTGTCGATGCGCGGCTCGATGCGCACGACCCAAGACGTGGATTTGCTCATTAATATCCCCCAGCTGCAACTGCCGGGCGTTTTCGAGGCCCTTGCCGCGGCTGGTTTTCAGATCGATGTGCTGGAAGCAATTAGGGTTTGGAACAGGGACGGCCTGCTCGATTTCAACTCGGGAGCCATCCGCGTCGATTGGCTCAAGCCAGTTGTGCCGGCATTTGGGCGCATTCTCGAAAGAGCCAAGGCGGAGCAAGTCGGCGACCAAATGATCCGCGTCGCCGATGCGGAGGGCCTCATTCTCATGAAGCTCATCGCCTTTCGCAATCGCGATCAGGACGATATCAAGAGCATTCTTGCAGCCAACCCCGCCTCGCTG
>DASRAT010000688.1:0-9836 GCA_035638015.1 Gemmataceae bacterium
CGCTTCGATTTTGTTAACCAACTTCCCAATCTCCGCCACCTCAATCTCCACCTCGTCACCCGCCTGCAACGAAAAATCATCCGCCGGCACGATGCCGGTCCCCGTCAGCAAAAACACGCCATTCGCAAATACCTGATCGCGGAAAAGCCAGGACACCAGTTCCTCAAACGAGCGTTTGATCCGCTCAATGCCAGTGTTTCCTGTGAATACGGCTTGCCCTTGCCGCCGAATGACCAGGCCAATGCTGGACTGGCGAATATCGAAAGTGCCGTCATTCACCAAAATCGCCGGGCCAATGGAACAGCATTTATGCCACATTTTGGCCTGCGGCAAATACAGTGTGTTTTCGCCTTCGATGTCGCGGCACGACACATCGTTGCCAATGGTGAAACCGACGACTTGTTTGGTGCTGGAGATGACCAGCGTCAACTCCGGCTCAGGGACAATCCATTTCGTGTCGCTCCTCAATCGCAACGCCTCGCCGGGACCTGCACACCGCGCGGGATTGGCCTTATAGAAAAGCTCCGGCCGTGGCGCGTCATAGACACGATCATAGAGCGAAGCCGCCTGTGCGCTTTCCTCCATGCGGGCGGTCTTGGAGCGCAGGTAGGTCACGCCCGCGGCCCAGGCCTCCTGCGTGCCCATCGGCAACAAGGCCGAGGGCGCATCGGACCGCGCCGGCCCCGTGGGTAATTTTCCCAGTGAGCCAACAGGGTCCGGCAATGCCAGCCAGTTGTCCAGGTTGAAGCCATCCAGGCAAGCGAACGAACTGTTGCGTTCGGCCCACCAACCGTCAGTGCTGCGTATGAGTTTCATGAGGAAATTGTATTTGCGGCACGTCAAAGAGGCTTTTCCAAAAACACTAATCATCGTAAAACTTCTTTGTGCTCTGCCATTCAACGAACCACCGGATGCTCCTAATGAAAAATCCCGCCGCCCTCCTCGCACTCTTGATTCCAGGCATCCTTGGCGCTTCAGCCCCTGTTAACAACACCGCTCAAAACCCGTTGGAGCAATGGCCCCACTGGCGCGGCCCCCTGGCCACAGGCGCCGCACCGCACGGCGACCCGCCAACCACCTGGAGCGAAAAGTCCAACATCAAGTGGAAGGTTGCAATTCCCGGCAAGGGCAGTTGCACGCCTATCGTCTGGGGCGACCACGTCTTCGTTGCCGCTGCCGTCAACACCGGCCGCACGGCGAAAGCCGAGGACATTCCCAAGGTCGACCCCAAAATGGAACTTAAAACCAAGACGCCCAAGACCTATCACCAATTTCTTTTGATCTGTTTCGACCGCCAAACAGGCAAGGAACGGTGGCAGCGCATATGCACCGAGCGCGTCCCGCATGAAGGCTATCAAGAAACTCACAGTTACGCCGCCGGCTCACCCACCACCGATGGCAAACATGTTTGGGTTTCGTTCGGCTCCCGTGGCGTCTATTGCTTCGACTTCGACGGCAAGCCGCAGTGGCAACGCGAACTGGGCTTTTTCTATTCGCGCTACAGCTACGGCGAGGCCAGCACTCCCGTGCTGTACAAGGACAATCTCATTCTGAACTGGGACAACGAATTCGAATCGAAACTCATTATTCTTGACGCCCAAACCGGCAAAACACGCCGCGAAATCAAACGCGAGGAACAAACTTCCTGGAACACCCCCCTGGTGGTCGAGCACAAAGGCATCACGCAAGTCATTGTCAACGGCACCACCCGTGCCCGCGGCTACGACCTGGCCACCGGCCAGGAGCTGTGGAAAGTCGGCGGCATGACCATCAATGCCATTCCTTCCGCGGTTTCAGCCGACGGGGTGGCCTACATTATGTCCGGTTTCAGCGGCTCTCTCGCCGTCGCCGTGCCGCTCGACGCCCGCGGCGAACTGACCGGCACCAAAAAACTGCTGTGGACGCATAAGAAAGGCACGCCCTACGTGCCGTCGCCTCTGTTAGTCGGCGGTAAGCTCTACTTCACGCAGGCCAACAGCAACCAATTGACTTGCTTGGACGCCAAGACAGGCAACCCATTGATCGACCGCGTGCGCATCGAAGGCGCATCGAGTTTTTACGCTTCGCCTGTGTCTGCCGCCGGCCGTATTTACATGGTGGACCGCGATGGCATGTCATTCGTTTTGAAACAAGACACCAAGCTCGAAATTCTGGCGACCAATCGCCTCAATGACAAAATCGACGCCTCGCCGGTGGTGGTGGGGCGGCAACTCCTGCTGCGCGGACACAAGTATCTGTATTGCATTGAGAAGTAGGCCGGCCTTCCCAGGCCGGCCTGGGAAGGCCGGCCTACGAAAACGCAGTTGAGCATAAGCCATGACCCGTTTTCGCCTTGGCGTTTCTTGTGCGCTGCTCGTCCTGTTGGCGTTTCTGGCGCCATCCTGGCCGCAGGCGGCATCCGATTACCGCGCGCTGGAACCGGGCCTGGATTACAAGCACGAGACCAAGGCCGACGGCCCTTTCTCCATCCATGTGCTGCGCATCGACAGGACCAAAACCAATTGGCAATGGTGCGCACCCTTGGGCGAGGTGCGAATCATGGGCCTCAGTCCGGTCACCAAAATCGCCAAGGCCACCGAGGATTGGCAAAAGGCCCGCGCGGTGGCCGCGATCAATGGCGATTGGTTTGAAATCAAAGCCGGACCCTACCAGGGCGACCCGCGCGGTTTGCAAATTGTGGAAGGCGAGCTGGTCAGTGCCCCGGCCCGTGGCCATTGCGTCTTTTGGGTAGATCCGAAAGGCAATCCATATATGGGCGAAATCGAGTCCCGTCTAGGGGTGATTTGGCCTGACGGCAAGACCGAGACACCCCTGGGCCTTAACGAACAACGCCCCGATGCCAAAGCGGTGCTCTACACTCCCGCGCTGGGCCACAAGCCGAGCGCGTTCAAATCGGCCCGCGATTCCACCAAAACAACTTCGGGCCGCGAACTGCTGCTAGAACCAAACGACGCCAAAAACTGGCTGCCGTTCAAAGCCGGCAAAACTTATTCAGCACGCATCGCCGCCGTGCGCGAGGCTGGCGACACTCCCCTTGGCCCCAACACAGTTGTGCTATCCTTGGGGCCGAATCTACTCAAATCACTTCCCAAGTCCGCGGTCGGCGATTCCTTGACGCTCAAACTGGAGACATCTCCCGATCTGAAAGGCGTGCGCACCGCTCTCGGCGGCGGTTTGCACCTGGTCAAAGCGGGCAAGGAGCATCCCCTCGACAAGGTAGACAAGGACCGCCACCCGCGTTCTCTTTTCGGCTGGAATCAAACCCATTATTTCCTGGTCGTGGTGGATGGCCGCCAGCCCAAGCTGTCTGTCGGCATGTCCTACAAGGAGATGGCCGCCCTGGCCGTGCGCCTGGGTTGCACCGAAGCGATGGCCCTGGACGGCGGCGGTTCGTCCACGCTCTGGGCCGACCGCCGCGTGCTCAACAGCCCTTCGGACGGGCAGCCGCGCGCCGTGGCCAATGCGTTGATCCTTTTGGAACGCAAAACACTACCGCCGCCCAAGAAGTGAAACACGCCAAACCAATAAGCCACGCCAGGCGGGAAACGCAAAACAGTTCCGGCCGCCTTTTTTCTGTCTGAGAGTTATAATGTGACTGTACAGTTGGTTCGTGATCGGAGGAAAAGCCATGCCGATTCATGATTGGACAAGAGTGCCATCGGGGTTGTTTCACGATTTTCACCAGAGTTGGTCGATTGGGATCAAGCATGCCTTGAATGCTGGACGGCTGCCCAAGGGCCTGTCCGCGTTGGTTGAGCAGCGGTCCGGTCCAAAAGAGCCGGATATCTTGACCATCGAGGAGCGAACCAGATCGCAACGCACCGGCGCCGCCATCTCGGGCGGAGCGCTGACACTGGACAAGCCTGCCACGAAAATCGTCCGTCGAACGACAAAAGCGATCTACGCCGCTCGAGCGAATCGCATCGTCGTCAAGCATCACTTGGGCCGAACCGTTGCTGTAATCGAGATCGTTTCGCCGGGCAATAAGGACAGTAAAGCGGCGTTGCGGGATTTTTTGGACAAAACCATCGATTTTTTGCGACAAGGGGTTCATGTATTGGTTGTTGACCTTTTCCCCCCCACCAAGCGAGACCCTCTTGGCATCCACAAGCTTATTTGGGATGAGATTCACGATGAGGATTTCGTGTTTCCTCCGGGAAAGGACCGAATCCTGGCGTCCTATGAAACCGGCAAAGAGCGCGCGGCCTACGTCGAGCCGATCGGCGTGGGGGATCCAATGCCTGACATGCCGCTTTTTGTTGCTCCGGGCATGCATGTGCCGGTCCCCTTGGAATCGACTTATTGTGCGGAATGGGACGTGAGCCCCGAAGCATTCCGCGAAGCAGTCGAAACCGGTATCATGCCGGAGAATGATGTGGAGGATGATTAAGCTGGGCGAGGCGAGGTTAATCGAGAGCCGTCAACCGGTCCAGCGACGCTTGAGCCTGCCGCGTCAGCCACATGCCGGGAGCGCCCTTGGCGAGCGATTTCAGCAAATCGCGGGCGTCGGCGTCGTTGATGCGTTCGAGGATTTCGAGGGCGCGGTCTTGGCGGAGACGGTCCAAAGCGCCTTGGCCGGTTTCAAGGTCCTTCATCAATAACTGAATACGTTGGCGCAATTCCAAACTGTGATTGCCCTCCCAGAGCAGTTGCAAGATCGGCTCGGCGTCCTGGCCCAGGGCTTTCAGTTCGCTCGTTGCTTTTTCGCGCACCTTGAACTTCTCACTTTCCAAGGCAAGCCGAAAGGCATCGATTGCTTTTGCGTCGATCTTAGCCCCTGGCCGAAGGCGTTGCTTGAGGAATTGGACGGCCTTGCCTGAATCCATTAACTTCGCCTGAGCGGCGTAGGCTTCCTTCACCGCGTCCGGCGCTTTTGTGTGATCAGCCGCCAACGTCGCCCACAGTGATTCCATCTGTTTTTCCGTCAGCTTCGATGCAGATGCTTTGGGCGATTCGGGCAGTGCCCAGCAATAACCCAACCCTTCCCAGCCGACGGAAGCCAGTTTCTTGCCGCCCGCGAAAAGCTCCACGTGTTGCAGGTTGCTCACGTGCCCAGCAAATTGCGTAACGCGCTTGCCGCTGTAAAGATCCCAAAGCGTAATGGGCGCTGGAGACCATGCAATTTCTCGATAGCGCGGGGCGATGTCGAAGTCATGAACCGTCGGCCGAGGATCGTCCACACGGTAAGGCACCCACGTCGCCAACAGCCGTCCGCCAGGCAAAATCTTGGCGCAATGGCTTATTTGTAGTTGAGTGGTCCATTCCAAACGGCATAAACCGGTTGCCATATCCCACAGAGAGACTGCACCCACCGTGTCGGTAGTGACAAGACTCCGGCCATCCGCCGAAAAAGTGAAATGGACCACATTGTTTGCAATGTAAATACCGTGCAATCGTTTGCCGCTAGGCAAATCCCACACTTCGATCAAACTCCCAATTGGAGGGGCAGTTATGGTGCTGAATCTCTCAATCGCTAGCAAGGAACCGTCAGGCGATAGCGCCAATCGATACACCGTGCTTCTGGGACCTGGCGTTTTCATTGAAAACTGCTTGATTTCCTTACCTTTCGTAAGATCCCATACATGAAGGATTGCGTCTCTATCGACGCCAACCAAGATAGAGCCGTTGTCTGAGATTACGCGACGATCGGGGAAATAGTTTTGCGCTTCCTGTGGCAACTCGACCGCGCGTGGTTTGGTAACCTGTTGCAACAACTCTTGAGGATCGGCGGCAGGAAAGCGGTTCGCGCCGGTGTCGGTATCCAATAGCTCAATAGTCGGACCGTTGCCAGCGCAGGCCAAAGTGGCGTTGTCCGGAGACAGCACGACCGCGAGCACGACTGGACACGAAGTGCGATAGAAAGGCGGGTTCCAGCCCGTTTTGACATCGGGGAACCTAAGCACGTTGCCCCACATTGGACAGAGAATGAGCGTCTTGCCGTCGCGGCTAAAAGTCACATTGGACGCCGGGCCATAAGGTTGGTCGCTGGGCACGACAGGATTGCCCGTGGCAACATCCCAGAGTTGGGTGCCTGGATTGGCGGTGGTCGCCGCTGCCAGCATTTTACCGTCAGGTGAAAAGGCCACGCCGTGGGCGGCATTGGGCGGTTCCGTGGCAAAATCCCTGATATTTTTGCCCGATTGCGCATCCCATAAGTGTACAGCTCTGTCCAGCCCACCGGATGCCAGTGTTTTGCCATCGGGTGAAAAAACGACGCTTTGAACGCCCCATTGGGGTTCGCCGATAAAGCGCTCCACATTGGCCGAACCCGTCTTTTGCCACAATTGCTTGCCCGTGGCAACGTCCCACATTCGCACCATTTCGTCCGCTCCCCCCGACGCCAACATCATCCCATCCGGCGAAAACGCCACACAGCAAACCGCATCCCCATGAGCGTCCGATTTCCACAGTTCCTTCCCCGTCGGCACATCCCACACCCTCACCGTCTTGTCCCGGCTGGCGCTAGCGATCTTCTTGCTGTCGAGCGATACGGCAATGGCGAACACCGCATCGGTGTGGCCCACAAAGCGTTTGAGCCGTTGGCCGGTTTTGGCGTCCCAGATGCAGATGGTTTTGTCATGGCTGCCGGATGCGAGCCAGGTTCCGTCGTGCGACCAGGCTAACGTGGAAACGACGCCGTCGTGTCGCAGTGCCATTGAGCCGAAACGCTCCAGTGCGCCTTTGGGAAGAGGGTCGTCTTGAGCGTTTTTGGTAGCCGGCGCCTGGCCGGAAACGAGCGGAATCAATCCCGCGACAACCGCCATCAAAATCAATTTCGAAGAACTGCTTGGCATGGGATGCCTCGTGGGGCGAGGAGGAATGTCGCTTTGCGGAGTGCGCCCATGATACCTTGAGCGCACGTCAAGGCCAATGGTTTGTTGCGAAGTCACTTGGGGTTGACCGCTCTCGCCGCCCCATGTTACTTAAAACTCTTCACCAACGTTGTCGCCGCTTTGCGTCTGCACCTGTCGTTTTCCGCACCGCCGCTTTTGTGGAGTCATTGGCATGACACCTTTTTTGCATGGAGTCGCTCGGGCTGTGGCGGAGAGTTTTGAGCTGCCCGAGCCGATTCTCGAAGTTGGCTCCTATCAGGTGCCGGGGCAGGAAGAGATCGGCAATCTGCGGTCGCTGTTTGCGGATAAAGAATATCTCGGCATCGACGCCCGGCCTGGCCCCGGTGTCGATCAAGTGGCCGACATTGAAGAATTGCCGTTCGCGGATGGGTCATTCGGCACCGTCATTGCCATGAGCACCTTTGAGCATGTGCCGCGTTTTTGGCGTGGCTTCGAGGAAGCTCGACGGGTGTTGCGGCCGGATGGGGCACTCTTGATCGCTTGCCCGTTTTATTTTCACATTCACGGCTTTCCCAGCGATTACTGGCGTTTTACGCCGCAGTCGCTGGAGATTTTGCTCGACAAATATCCGCATAAATTGATTGGTTGGCACGGGGCGGTGAAGCGGCCGGCCAATGTCTGGGCCCTGGCGTTTCGCGAACAAGCTGAGCCGATCACCGGGCCGCGCTTTGATGAGTATCGGGAACGGCTGCGCATGCACGCCCGCCAGCCGATGGCGTGGGGCCGGAAATTGCGCTATAGGCTGGCCCGGTTGTTGTGCGGCCGTGGGCCGTTCGCTCCTTATCTGGACCAGGAAAGGTGGGAGACGCAATGTCAAACCGTGGTCTGCCGCGGGATGCGGATTGCCACCCCGACCTCGATGCCGTCCGGCCCGACCATCCAAACGACCTGATTGCTGCGCCGCCGCGGCGGCGTTCACGCCCGGCTCGCCGCGTAGCATGGCGCCGGCAATTCCTGGAGCAGCGGCCCATCGAGGTGTCGGTCTGCATCGCCAACTGGAATTGCCGGGAGCTGCTGCGTGCCTGCCTGGAATCGCTGCAGGACCAGCCGCAGGGTTTGCATCTTGAAGTCATCGTCGTGGACAATGCGTCCACCGACGGGGCGCCGGACATGGTGGCCCGCGAATTCCCCGAAGTTTTAGTGCTGCGCAACGACGACAATCGCGGCTTCTCCCGCGCCAACAATCAGGCCGCGCTCAAGGCCCGCGGCCGCTATCTCCTTTTTCTCAACAACGACACGGTCGTTCCGCCCGGCACGCTGCGGCGGCTGGTCGATTATGCCGACCGTCATCCGGAAGTGGGCATGATCGGCCCACGGCTGCGCGACGGCCACGGCCAATTCCAGGTGTCCTATCGCCAGCGCCCCACGATGGCGGCGCTGTTGCATAAAACTTATCTCTTGCGCTGGAGCGGTCTTTTCAAAGGGGCCTATCACCGGTATCGCCGGCAGGATTTTGATCCTTACACCATTCGCAACGTCGATGTGCTGATGGGCGCCGCCGTGCTGTTGCCGCTGCTGCGGTTTTTCGAATACGGCGGCTGGGACGAGGCGTTTACCTTCGGCGGCGAGGACCTGGAGCTTTCGACGCGGGTCAACGAGGCGGCCAAGGTGGTTTACCTGCCGCGAGCAGAGATTATTCACTTCGGCCGCGTCAGCAGCCGTCTGCACATTGGCTTCGCGTCCTCAGAAATGGCGATTGGCCTGGTGCGTTATCTTCGCAAGCTGGGTTACGGCCGCCGCGCGATGCTGGCTTACAAAGCCGTGATAACGCTCGACGCACCCTTGCAACTGGTCGAGAAATGGCTGCAAACGCTCTGGCGGCGCGTCGGCGGCCGGGCTGTTGAGGCGGAGCGGAGTTTGCTGGCGGCGCGTGGGTACTGGCATTTTCTGACACGCAAGCTTGGGGCGTTTTGGCGGGCGTGACGGGGACTGTGTCTGTCTTTCCTCAGGGTTGCGCACTACGGCGCAACCTTACTTCGTCAGCAATAGCGACAACTTGATGAGCCGGTCATCCCGAGGCAGTTCAAGCGACTCCAAGCCTTTGCGCGCGGCTTCCACGTCGCCATTGAGCACGTCGAAAGTGGCGACTACAACCGCAACTTCCAGCAATTTCTCAGGCGTTGGAGCCTGCTTTTTCTGAGAAGATGCGGGGGAACGGTGATCGCGGTGCGAGCGGCCCGGCAGGCCAAGCTTCCGCACAGCATGGCACCTATCCTACTGCTATTTCATCATTGGACCGCTGTCGTCCATCGTCGTCGCTCCGTGCTGATGCAGGAGCTGGCGATACCACGCCTGGGCGGCATCGGCTCGGCCGGGCAGGGCAGTGGTGCCCCAAATCACGGTCCACGTTCGCCGCGTGTTGGCGCTAGTTTTGGTTCGCTGAGCGTCCTTGACGGCGTTGCCGCAAGGGCCGTCGGCGTCGAACAGGCAAAGCAGACCGCCGAGGTCGATGCTCTGGCCGGTGGGGTTGAAAACGTAACTGGCGCCGGCGGGGGCGATGCCCACACGCAGCGGCGGCTTCGCCAAATCGAGATCGACGACGCTGATCGGCAACCCGCTGTGCAGCGACGCGGCATTGCAGATGTCCACCGCTAAATTGATCGACGCCAGGCGGGCTTCCTCGGCGGCTTTTATGAGGTATTCCGAAGCCGGTTTGCTGCGGCCGGTCGGCTTGAATCCGCCCTCACGCAGCAGATCGCGGACGGCTTGACGAACGCCGTCGTCGCTTTTGAGCGGGGCAGCGGCGGTCACCGTAAGCAGTGCGGTAATAACGGGCGGCGACGGCATCTCGCCCAGGGCACGCGGGAAATGCGTGGCGAAGGCACGCAGGTCGAGCAGGGGATGGGGATCGGTCGTGAGCATGCCTGCATTATAGTGGCCGGCGTCAGGTGCGCGGGGGGCCAAGCGGCGGTTGGGGCGGCACGTAGCCCACAAGCTCCTCGCCCGTGGCGATGACCAGACAGCCGTGGCCCAGGGCGGCGT
>DASRAT010000689.1:0-2602 GCA_035638015.1 Gemmataceae bacterium
GCACCTGTGCCAAGACTGGAATCAAGGCGCTCAAATACAACATGTCCCTCCTGGGCGTGGTGCGTTCGGGTGAAGTGCCGGGCCGCGGCGACACCGTCTACAACAAGTGGAATTTCGCCGAGGCCCAGGCCAAGAATCCGCCGCTGACCAAGGCCGGCACAGTCAATGCCGATCAGTTCTGGGAGCGCATCGACTATTTCCTGTCCCATGTCGTGCCGGTGGCCAATGAATACAAGGTGCAGATTGCCTGTCATCCGCAGGACCCCGGCATGCCGCCGCAAGGCTATCGCGGCATCACCAATGTTCTGGGCACCATGGACGGCTTGAAGCGCTTTGTCGGCATGCATGAAAGCCCCTATCACGGGCTGAACTTCTGCCAGGGCACCGTTTCGGAAGACTTGAATCGTCCCAATGACGAGTTGCCCGACGTCATTCGCTGGTTCGGCAGCCGCAAGAAGATCTTCAACGTCCACTTCCGCAATATCACCGGCGGCCGCGACAACTTCGTCGCCGAGATGTTTCCTGACGAAGGCGATGTCGATTTCGTCAAGATGTTGAAGGTCTATCGCGAAGTCGGTTACGAGTATCTTCTGATGCCGGACCATGCGCCAAAGGTGGTGGGTGTGGATGCGGAATGGGGCGCCAATGAGAATTTCGCCTTCGAGTTCGGCTACATCCGCGGGTTGATCCAGTCCGAGCAGCACCTGGTCTGAAAATCAGCTCGTTAATTTCATCGAAAGCGCCGCCGGTTTCGGCGGCGCTTTTGTTTTGCGCGCTCGGTCGCATTCGAATTGATCTTTGCTAAAGGTGGAACCTGTTCATCTAGATGAACCGCAGATGAATGACAGGAAACTTTGCCACAGAGATGAACAAATCCGTGTACCGAATGGCACATAAAACGCCGATAAAATCGGCATTCGATGCATCGGCGCGAATTTTCTCCTCATGCGTAAGGACTCGTTTGCCGCGTCGCTTTTTTTCGCGCGCGAGAAACAGAATCGACTCGCAAACTTCAAAATTTGGGAGCAGTGTATTGACAGGGGGCGCAGCATGGGGCTGGCCCTACCGCAATAGAGAACTTCCATGTCGTGGATGGCGAAGGCCGCTCTGGCCGCCGCACTGCTGAACTGCGGCTTGTTGAATGTTTCGGCGCAAGACACTTCCAACAATGGGCAATGGCTGAAGGACGGGGATTGCTCCCTGTTCAGCGCCGGCGCCGGTCCCGGCGATACCGTGCAATGGACAGGCGCTTGTGTAGGCGGTTATGCCGAAGGGCTGGGCACCGCCACCTTCAGCCATGACGGCCAGACGCAAAGCTTCACCGCTTATTTCGTCCGTGGCGTGATCCCCGACGGCCATGTCATCACCCGCTGGGGCAAGGGCTGGAGCTATGACGGTGAGACCGTGGGCGGCCGCTTCAACGGCCCCGGCATCCTCACCACCGATTCCAGCGACCGGTTCGACGGCCATTGGAATGACGGCAAGATGAACGGTTTCGGCGTGCTGCTGCGCGCCAATGGCGAGCGTTATTTCGGCGATTGGAAGGACGACAAGCCCAATGGCAGGGGCGCGTTGCGCCACCCCGACGGCAGCGAAGTGAACGGTGATTTTATCGACGGCAAGCTGGACCAGAAGAGCGGCGCGCCGGCAGACGCCAGGGCCACAACGACTCCGTTGAAGGAATCGGCGAATGCGCCGGGCGCGCCGTTCGGCGGCGTGTCGGGCAAGACGTTGATCGGGGTCGATGGCTCCTCCATTGTGCTGACCGTGATCGAAGGCGGCATGGAAATGCAGGTCGTGCCGGCGAGCGGCTTGGCGCGCAAGACCACCTTCACCTTCATGACCGACCGGATGGGAACGGTGGTGGACGACGGCGGCAGTTCCAGTGCCGGCTCCAGCGTTACCGGCTTTTTCCGCCTGACCGGCAAGGGCGTGGAAGTGCGCTATGCCGATGGCCGTTCGGCCATGCTGTCGGCCACGCCCGATAGCGGCGTACAGATGATGTTGGACGGCGACGAGGGCCCGACCGGCCCCACCTGCCACGCCTGGTATCCCACCGGTCACCAGTTCAGCGACTCGGAGAAAAAGGCCGCGCTAAGCGCCTTTGCCAGCAAGCTTGGCCTGCCCGTGATGGCCGCCGACATGAGCAATGGCTGCGCGGTGACGCCCGTGGCCAAGCCCGCCAGCCTGGCGCCCTCGGGCAATATCGCGCCGGCCGCGCCCACTCCGCGCACGGCGGCCCGCGCCAAGGCCGACCGCAAGAGCGAGGCGCGCAATGACGTGAAGATCCCGGTGCGGATGGCCAAGGCTTCGTATCATGTGGGTGACTACCAGGCCGCCAAGGAGTTGGAGACGGTCACGGTGAAACCGTCCGACGTGCATGCGATCGATTCCTCTCTCAACGGTTTGGCGATTTCGGCTCCGGACATAGACGAGCGCGGCGCGGGCAACCGCAACGATGCCTCGCGCTGCCTGAAAGTGGACAGCGACGGCAGCCATTGGGGCTTCCGCAATTCCTGCGGTTTCGCGGTGCAGTTCGCCTATTGCATGGCGGGCGGCAGCGACAGTCTCAGCGCCTGCGGCAGCCATGACACCGTCCCCA
>DASRAT010000690.1:0-5271 GCA_035638015.1 Gemmataceae bacterium
ATTTATGTGATTGGCGAAGTGATTGGCTTGCAACGGGCGGTGCCCTATCACGGCCAGGAAACAGTCCTCGACCTGTTGCAGCGGACCGGCGGCATCACGCCTGGGGCGGAGCCGGAAGGCGTTTACGTCGTCCGCAGCCACGTCGGCGACGCCAAACGGCCGGAAGTCTTTCACGTCGATTTGCGGGCAATTGTCATCGATCACGACGAACGGACCAATTTGCGTTTGCAGCCATTTGACCAGGTGCATGTGGCGGCGACGCGGCGGGCGGGCTTGCAGAAGATCATGCCGCCGTGGCTACGCAAATTGGGGGCGGCGGTGAATCAACGGCCGACGGGCGGATAAAATGGCGAGCCGAGCAGCGTAAGCTTCCGGGTGAAGCGCCTTGCGCTGCCAACATGACCCGGCAGCATAGGCTGCTCGGCTCGCTAAGCTCACGGATTATCAAGCGGCGGCGGACCTTCGGCGCTCGGCGGCGGTACATCCGGCCCCGCCGCTTCCGCATCAATATCCTCCTTCGCCACCTTCGCCACCGACGCGATCCTGTCCCCCTCATTAAGATTCATGATCCGCACGCCCTGCGTATTGCGGCCGATCACACGAATCTCGGCAACGTGCGTGCGGTTCACCATGCCCTGCGCCGTGATGACCATGATGTCATCGCCGTCGCGGACGGACAGGATTTGCACAACAGGCCCATTTCGTTCGCTGGTGCGGATGTCGCGCAGCCCTTTGCCGCCGCGGCGTTGCTTGCGGTAACGCATTCCTGACTTGTCTGGCGTGGTCTCGCCTTCCGTATCACCGGCCGCCGGCTCAGTTGTTTCCTCGGCAGGTTCTTCCGCTTCCGCCTCGGCTGGCTCTTCGCCCGCCACATTGGCCCCAAAGGGCGTCCGTTTGCCGTAGCCGTTTTCGCACATCGTCAGCAAATATCCGTCCGGATCGGCAACCACCATGCCGACGACCTCGTCGCCCTCTTGCAAATTGATGCCTTTGACGCCGCGGGTGTTGCGGCCCATGGCGCGGGCGTCGGCCTCGTCGAAACGAATCGCCATGCCCATCTTGGTGCTGAGAATCACTTCATCATGCGGTTGGGTCAGGGCCACGCCGATCAAGGTGTCGCCTTCCTCCAGGCTGATGCCGATGATGCCGCCTTGTTTGGGACGGCTGTAATCCACCAGCGGCGTCTTTTTGACGATGCCGCGCCGCGTGGCCATCAGCAGCGTACGTGTCTCATCAAACTCGCGCACGGGGATGACACTGCTGATTTTCTCTTCTTCCTTGAGCGACAGCACATTGGCGATCGCTCGGCCCGCGCTGGTGCGGCCCAACTCGGGAATGCTGTAAACGCGCAACCAATAGAGCTGCCCGCGAGTGGTGAAGCACAGCAAATAATCATGCGTCGAGGCCACGAAGAAATGCTCAACGAAATCGTCTTCGCGCGGTCCGCCGCCCGAGACTCCCTTGCCGCCGCGATGCTGGCTGCGATAGGTATTGAGCGGCAGCCGTTTGATGTAGCCGTTGTGGCTGATGGTGACGGCGTTGACTTCCTCTTCCAGCAATTCTTCGTAGCTGAGCTGGCCTACCGGCGTATCGCTGATGTGCGTCTTGCGTTCGTCGCCGTATTTGTCACGCATGTCCATCAGATCCTTGCGGATCACTTCGCGGATGTTGCGCTCGCTGCCGAGCAACGTTTCGTAGCCGATGATTAACGCACGCAGGCTGTTGTATTCCTTGAAAATCTCGTCACGTTCTAGGGCCGCCAGCTGGCCGAGTTGCATACGGACAACGGCTTCCGCCTGGGCCTCGGTCATGCGGTAGCTGTCGTGAACGCCAATTTCTTTTTGCAGCGATGCGAAATGATCGGCGCCTAACGCGCGCTCCAGCACGGTGGCAGCCACCTCGTGATTTTGCAGGCGTTCCTTGGCCACCGCGCGGCTCGGTGAGCTACGGCAGATTTGAATGACCTCATCCAACGACGAGATGGCGATCAGTTGGCCTTCCAACACGTGCGTCCGTTTTTTGGCCTCACGCAGCAAATACTCGGTCCGCCGCCGGATGACTTGCACGCGGTGGCGCAAAAACTCCTCGAGCATCTGCTTGAGCGACAGCGTCCGCGGTCTGCTGTCCACCAAGGCCAGCATGATGATGCTGACCGTCTTCTGAAGGGGCGAAAACTGGTAGAGCTGGTTTAAAATCAGGTGAGCGTCCGCGTCGCGTTTGATGTCACAGACAAGGCGAACCGGGTCGCCCTGGCGTGCGCTGGATTCGTCGCGAATCGCACTGATGCCCTTGATGCGCTCGTCCTTGACGAGGTCGCCGATTTGCTCGTGAAGGCGATTTCGTGTGTGCTGGTACGGAACCTCGGTAATGATGATCTGATTGGGTTTGCTATCCTCGTCGATGATGGCCCGTGCTCGCAGCGTGATCTTGCCGCGGCCGGTGCGGTAACCATCCAGGATGCCTTGTCGCCCGCAAATGATGCCGCCGGTAGGAAAATCGGGACCGGGAATCGCTTCCATCAGCTGCTCGACGGTGATCTCCGAATTGTCGATCAGCCGAATCAGCCCTTCGCAAACTTCGCCCAAATTGTGCGGCGGAATCTCGGTCGCCATGCCGACGGCGATGCCGTCCGAGCCGTTGACCATGAGATTGGGGAACTTGCAGGGCAGCACCAACGGCTCACGGTATTTACCGTCGTAATTGTCGATGTAGTCGACGGTGTCGTGGTCGATGTCCTGAATCATCTCCGCTGCAATGGGCGCCAGCTTGGCCTCGGTGTAACGCATGGCGGCCGGCGGCAAACCGGCGATGGAACCGAAATTCCCCTGGGGATGAATCAGCCGATGGCGCATGTTCCATTCCTGGGCCATGCGCACCAGTGTCGGATAGATCGTCATCTCGCCGTGCGGATGGTAGCGTTTCATCGTCTCGCCGACAATGCCGGCGCACTTGCTGGTCGCCGACGCCGGGCCGAGATTCAAGTCATTCATCGCCACCAGAATGCGGCGCTGCGAAGGTTTCAGCCCGTCGCGCACATCCGGCAAAGCCCGGCTGATGATGACGCTCATTGCATAACTGAGGTAACTGTCCTTGAGCTCATCTTCGATATTGAGCGGCGGCTGATTGCCATTGCCGCCGACAGCCGCAGGGTCCACAGGTGGAATTTCGGGAGGGGGAGTTGCATCCGGCAAGGTGACATCCTCATTGTGGGGAAAACGCTATTCCGCCGCGAAAAACACGGGGCGGGCAACTAATTACCAAACTGTAATTATATCAAAATTGGTCGGCTACGACCTGCCCGAAAAACCAGTTAGCCACGTCATTTTTGGCTCGCGATGTTGACCAGGTGTCCACCTGCGAGTCAGGCTCGACATGATAAATCGCAACCCGATGGCACGTGTTTTGCGATTGAGAAGTTCATCGAACTTTGAAAGGAGCAATCATCATGTTACGGCGCATACGTCTGATAACTGCAGCTTTTGTGGCACTTTGGCTGTGTGGCAGCTCGCCCAATTCTGCCAGCGCCGAAGACCGCTATTTCCTCGTCGTTTTCGGATCTCAATCAACTCCGCTCGTGCCCAGGTTTACACACACCTGGGCAACGGTTATCAAAACAACCCGGCCTTGTCGCTGGCATCCCTTGGAAATCGCGGAAGTCAACACCATCAGCTGGCTGCCTGCAAACCTCAATGTTCGCCCCCTGGCGTTGCGACCCGAGGTGGGTGCGAATTATGACCTGGCCACAACGATTCAAGCCATGTCCGCCACGGGGCAGCGCATTACCTACTGGGGCCCCTTCGAGATCGACTCCAAGTTCCACCAGCGTTTTTTGGAACATAAAACCAAATTGGAAGGCGGCAGCGTGTTCTACAAGGCCGTTGATTCCATCTATGCTCCCCAAGATGGCACCGTGAGCAACTGCATCCATGCGGTCTCCGATCTGGACCGCGATCATGACCGCGGCTATTATTCAGAACTGAGCCGCATCGGGGAAGCGGCAAGCGAATTCATTGTTATTTCGCTTGCGCAGGGCAAGCAGATTGATGCGCAGTTGCCGCAGCCCTGGCTGGCCGAGCACATCGGCTTGACGGCCAGCCCTCCACCGGCAAACGGAACCGCCAAACCTTTGCCCAAATGAAATGTTTCAGTGAGGAGCAACGGCATGTCAGAATCACAAGACTCTCCCATGCCATTGTTGACCGGATATGCTACCGTCTTTCTTGTGGACGATGTCCGCGCCACTGTCGATCACTATGTGACCGTGCTGGGATTCAAACAGGATTTCCTTTGGGGCGAGCCACCGGCATACGCCGGCGTCAGTCGAGATAAGGTCGCGATCAACTTTGCCAAACCGGACCAACCGGGCCGGCTTAATTCCGCGGCCGCGGCCGGCACCACCACGCGTGCCGACCTCAACATCATTGTGCGTGGCGTTCACGAACTATTTCGCGAACTCGTCCAGCGCGGCGCCCGCGTTACCGGACCGCCGATGAAGGAGCCTTATGGGATCACCAATTTTCATGTAGATGATTTGAACGGGTATTGCCTGTGTTTTGGGCAGGCGACGGGGGATTAGCAAAGACCACCTTTATCTTGGAGGACCGTGTCAATGACCCTGTTTCGCAATCACCTTTGCTTGTTGTTTTTGGCTAGTACGACAGTTGTGATGATTGCGGCATCTACCGCCGTTGAAAGTCTCGCCTACGGCCAAGACAAGGAGCAACCCAAACCCGTCCGCATCCTGATTCAAACCGAGCTCGGCGACATCGAAGCCGAGCTGGACGCCGCCAAGGCCCCGATCACGGTTGCAAATTTCCTGAAGTATGTCGACGGCAAATTCTACGACGGCGGCCGCTTTCATCGCACCGTCAAGCCGGACAATCAACCCAAGGACAAGGTCAAGATCGAGGTCATCCAGTGCGGCATCGACCCGGCTCGAAAGAAAGAGCAATTCCCAGCCATCAAGCTGGAACGGACGGGCGACACCAAGCTGACGCACAAGAACGGCACACTATCCATGGCCCGCAACGGCCCGGACACCGCCAAGTCGGATTTTTCGATTTGCATCGGCGACCAGCCGGAGCTGGATTTCAACGGCAAACGCAACGCCGACGGCCAGGGCTTTGCCGCATTTGGCCAGGTGACCAAGGGCATGGACGTGGTCAAGAAAATCCAGGCGGCGTCGGCGAACAACCAAAATCTGACGCCGCCGGTAAAGATTGTCAGGATTGTTCGGGCAAATTGAGCTTTTGCGTTTTGATTCGCCTTTGA
>DASRAT010000691.1:0-3004 GCA_035638015.1 Gemmataceae bacterium
GATTTGAAGCCGACAAACGTACTTCTCACCCGTGACGGCCTGCCGAAGATCACTGATTTCGGCCTCGCCAAACGCCTCGAGGGCAACTCCAGTCAGACCAAGAGCGGCACGCTCATGGGCTCGCCCAGCTACATGTCGCCGGAGCAAGCCCGCGGTGACACCCAGGAGGTCGGCACGCTTTCCGATTTGTATTCCTTGGGCGCGGTTCTTTACGAGTTGTTGACCGGCCGGCCGCCGTTTGTCGGCCCGACAGTGCTCGAGACCATCATGATGGTGCGCCATCAGGAGCCTGTGCCGCCGACTCGTTTGCAACCAAGTTGCCCGCGCGACCTCGAGACGATCAGCTTGAAGTGCTTGCAGAAGGAGCCGAGCAAGCGCTATGCGAGTTGCGAGGCATTGGCCGACGACCTGCACCGTTTTTTGGCGGGTGAAGCGATCAAGGCTCGGCCGGTGAGCTGGCTTGAGCATGGATGGCGCTGGTGGCGGCGCAACCCGCGCGTTGCCAGCCTCAGTGCGTGCGTGGTTGTCTTGTTGTTGGCGGTGATCGTGTCGCTGGGAGTCATGGCCTCGCGAATGAGCCGAGAGCGTGAAGCAATCGCGAAGACGCGAGAGATCGCCAACGAGCGTCTCCAACAAGCCACCACCCGCATCGCCGCGGGCAATTACCAGCAGGTCAAAGACATCCTCCAGTGGTCCGACCCGCTGCTGAGCCATGACGATCTGGCAGACGTGCGCTTGAGCCTGCAAACGCTGGGCGCCCAGGTGGACGTGTACGCCGAGTTTCACAAATTGCTGGACAGCGCGCGTTTTGCCTGCCGCTTCGGCTCGCGGCGGCAGAAAGAGTTGGGGCGTGACTACTGCTACCAGCTACTCGCGCTTTACGACGACATCGAAGCGCGATCGGGCCGAGGAGCGTCCGGCTTGCCGCCCTTGAACGAGCAGCAGCAGCAACTCTTCAAGGAAGATGTATTCGAGGCCCTCTTGACAGCGGCCTTGGTGGAGCGGGAACTGGCCGTAGGCGGTGATGAGGCGAGCCAACAGCGGGCGGCGACCAAAGCGATCGGCTGGCTCAACCAAGCGGATCGGCTGCTGCCGGGCACGCGGGCATTCTACGCCCACCGGGCCGGCTGCTGGGCCGAGCTTGGCGATGTAAAAAAACGCGACGCTGACGAGGAAAAGGCCAAGACGATCCCGCCCACTTCCGCAGTCGATCACTTTTGGCACGGCTTCGCCAACCACAGGCGCGGCGACAAAGCTCTGGCCGAAAAGGACGCGGAAACGGCAGCCGACTTTTATCACAAGGAAATTGCCGAATACGCCGCCTTCTTGCAGCAACGCCCCGAAAGTTTCTGGGGCTATTTCAACTGGGCCAACGCCCATGTGCAACTGGGCGGCAACGACGATTTTTATGATGCCATCATCGGCTACACTGCTTGCATCCGCCTCAGACCCGATTTTCCATGGCCTTACAACAACCGCGGCACGGTCCACCATCGCCTGGGCCAGCACGACCTGGCCGTCCTGGACTTCAGTGCGGCTTTGAAGCGCAACTCAAGCTATCCGGAAGCCTACACCAATCGAGGACTGGCCAACCTGGCTCTCAAGAAACCCGACCTGGCGCTCGAAGACTTCACCAAGGCGATCGCCCTGAACGCCGAGGCGGCGGAGGCCTTGGCGGCACGTGCCCAGATCTACAGCGAGCGCAAACAAGATGCGCTGGCGCTCGAGGATTACACCCGTCTTTTGCCCGTGACCCAGGACAAAAAACCGGTCTTGGAAAAACGAGCAGCGCTCAACGTCGCGCTCAACAAAACCAGCGAAGCCATTTTGGACTATGGAGAGTTGATAAAGCTCAACCCGAACAGCCGGCAGGCGCGAATCATGCGCGCTCAGTTATTGCTGGGCCAAGAAAAATACGCGGCTGCGCGGGATGATTTCAACGCCATTCTCGAAAAGACGCCGACGGCGGCAGACATCTTGCGGGCACGCGCTATCCTGAACTGGCAAAACCTGAAGGAGTTTGACGCCGCCTTGGCCGATTTCGAGCGCTACGCCCGGTTAGTGCCGAAGGATGCCTTGCCGCACCTATGCATCGGGGCCATCCTTCTGGGCCGGAGGGAATATCCAGCCGCGCTGGACTCGCTCCAGAAAGCCGTTTTTCTGCGCCCGGGTTACCCAGAGGCCATTTGGGCCAAGTCCCAAGTTTTGGTCCGACAAGGTCAAGGCGAAGTGGCCCTCAAGGAACTCGATGCGTTGACAAAGCTGCCGAAGGGGCCGCCGGAGACGTTCAACGTTCGCGCCGGCGTTTACCACGCGCTCGGCAAGGTCGACGAGGCGGCAGCCGATTACGGGCGCATGATCAAGCTCATGCCCAAGGATCCGGAGGCCTATGTTTGCCTGGCCCGCATTTACGAAAAGCAAGGTCAACCGGAAAAAGCGGCCGCATGCCTCGATCAACTCGTGAACGCGGCACCAGAGTCGAAATGGGCTTTTGCGCGGCGAGCGGAGTTCCGCCGGGACCGCGGCGACTTCGACGCTGCCGAGGCGGATTGCGACCGCGCCGCCGGCCTGGCGCCCACTTGGCCCATCCCGGAACTGATCCGCGCCAGTGTGACCGCAAAGCGTGGCAACCCCTCCGCGGCGGTGGCAGAGGCCGAGCGCGTCCTGGAAAAATCACCTGCCAACGATGGGCACGTGCTTTATGCCGCGGCCTCCGTTTGGAGCTTGGCCGCGGCCGCGACCAAAGACCCGGCTGATAGCAATCGTTTTGCGGAAACGGCAGCGGATTATTTGGCTAAGACGCTGGACATAGGCTTCCACGATCTGAACTATCCTGAGCACAATCGCATGGCAGAGGAGCCGGCGCTGGCGCGCATTCGCGAGCTGCCTAGAGTTCGTGATCTGCTAAAGATACAAGGGGGCGTACCGGCTAAGAAATGACCGGTACAGTGGCACGCTGGGCAGCACTCAATGACAGATTACGCCGTTGTCCCCGTCAGCTTGC
>DASRAT010000692.1:0-3013 GCA_035638015.1 Gemmataceae bacterium
CCTCAAACACCACGACGGCATCTCGCCGGCCTGGCCCATCAGCTACAGTGATCTGGAGCCTTACTACACCAAGGCCGAGAAACTTTACTCCGTCCACGGCCTGCGCGGCGCGGACCCAACCGAGCCGCCGGCGAGCGCACCCTATCCGTTCCCGCCCGTCGCCCATGAGCCAAGGATTCAGGAACTGAGCGACAACCTGGCGAAAGCCGGCCTGCACCCGTTTCCAGCGCCGTGCGGCATATTGCTCGATGAACAATTCCGCAATCGCAGCACCTGCCTGAAGTGCGACACCTGCGATGGCTTTCCCTGTCTGGTCCACGCCAAGGCCGACGCCGAGGTCGCCTGCGTCCGGCCCGCGCTCGCTTACAACAACGTCACGCTGGTCACCAATGCCAAGGTCATGCGCCTGAACACCAGCTCCTCGGGCCGCGAGGTCACCGAGGTTGTCGTCGATCGCAACGGCACGCCCCAGACCTATCGAGGCAGCATTGTGGTGGTCTCCGCCGGGGCTGCCAACTCCGCCAAGATTCTGCTTTTATCGGCGAACGACAAGCATCCGCGCGGCCTGGCCAACGGGTCGGACCTGGTCGGGCGCCATTTCATGTTCCACAACAGCAGTGCGGTCGTGGCACTCTCCCGCCGCGAGAATACCACGCTGTTTCAAAAGACCCTCAGTGTGAACGATTTTTACTTCGGCGCCCCCGACTTTGCTTTTCCGCTGGGCAACATTCAGATGATCGGCAAATCGAAGGGCCCCATGTTTCACGACGATGCGCCGCGCTTCGCCCCCGGATGGTCGCTCGACATGATGGCCCGTCATGCCGTCGATTTCTGGTTGACGACCGAGGATCTGCCGGATCCGAACAACCGCATAAGTGTCAACGGCGCGGGTGAAATTCAACTTGCCTACAAATTCAACAACCAGGAACCGACGAAGCGCCTGCTCGCAAAACTGAAGGGCATGCTGGAACACCTCGACTGCCACCCGCACCTGATCCCCAACAACCTCTACCTGAGCAAGAGCATTCCCATCGCGGGCGTGGGACATCAGTCTGGGACCTGTCGCTTTGGCGCCGACCCGAAAACCTCCGTCCTTGACGTGAACTGCAAGGCCCATGAACTGGACAACCTCTACGTCGTGGACACCAGCTTCTTCCCGAGCATCGGCGCCGTTAATCCGTCGCTGACCGCGATTGCCAACGCCCTGCGGGTTGGCGATCACTTGCTGGAACGTCTGCGTTGACGGGAAGAATCATGAACGTCGATTTGAGGCGTCACTGGCCCGAATACTTGATGGAGGCCGCGGAACTGGCGATCTTCATGTTCGTCGCCTGCGGGGCCGCCGTGCTGATTTTCGATCCAGAGTCCCGCGTCGCCCAGTTGATCCCCAACCCGGTCGTGCAGCGGTTGCTGATGGGGCTCGCAATGGGCGGCACCGCGATTGCCATCATCTATTCTCCGTGGGGCAAACGATCGGGCGCCCATTTCAACCCCACGGTCACGTTGACCTATTACCGCCTCGGCAAGATCGACGCCTGGGACGCCGTGTTATATGTCGTCTTCCAGTTCGCCGGAGGCATTGCCGGTGTCGGCGCGGCAGGAGCAGTCTTCGGCAATTCACTGGCAAGCCCTGAAGTCGATTACATCGTTACCGTTCCTGGCTCGGGTGGGACCGTCGTCGCGTTTGCCGGCGAATTCACGATCTCGTTCTTGTTGTTTGCCGCCGTCCTCTACACCACCAATTCACGCCTTGCCGGCTTTACGGGATGGATCGTCGGTGCTCTGGTGGCCCTCTATGTTCTGGTGGAAGCCCCGCTTTCGGGCATGAGCATGAACCCGGCACGCACGACGGGCTCGGCCTGTTTTGCCGACGTTTGGACGGACTGGTGGATTTATTTCACGGCGCCCCCGCTCGCCATGCTCGCGGCAGCGGAGTTGTATCTGCGAATTCACGGTAGCCATCGAGTACGATGTTGTAAGCTGCACCATGACGCTCACGATCGATGCACCTTCTGCGGTTATCAGGCGACTCAGACCTATTGCTGAACGGCCAATTCCTTGAGTCATTTTGATGGTCGCACAGCAAGAGTTTCTGCCATGCGCTTGCCGATAAGCTCGCCGATCCAGCTGCCGCGAACCATTGGTGATTTTAGTATCGAAAGATCAAGGTAGGGCCGAATCGCCAGCCCATGATTCGCCCAAATCTGCGGGGGGCCACCGCAGGATGATTTGCCACATGCAACCGGCGCTGTCCGTGTCGATTACTGAAGCACGTTGGAGCGTCTACCTTCAAATCGCTAAACCGCCAAGGTAATCTCCTTTATGGGAGCTTTTTGTGAGGTTCGGCTCGCACAAAAGTGCGCACATCAATGGCGCTTGAAATACTGAACCTCTCGCTCATGTTTTTGGGCCGCTTCTCGTGATTCAAAGGTGCCGAGGTTGCGGCGTTTGCCCGTGCGCGGATCTGCTTTGCGCGAATAGAGTCGATACTGACCGGATTTCAGTTTGCGAATCATGGTGTTGCCTCTCCCAGGTTAATTATTTGCCTTTGAGGGCGGCGACTTCCGGCGGAGAATTTTGATTGCTTTCTGCAACTCCTTCTTGCGCGATTCCGGCAGCCCCTTGCCGGCCCGGTTGATGAAATACTGAATCATGCGAATGCCTGAGCCAATGCCCTTTGGGCTGACCTTTTTGCTGGCCATGATGCGAGCCACGTTTTCGGCGTCCTTGGAAAATGTGCCCTTGGGCGGAAAGGTGGATACCGTCTTCACCTTGTGAATCCAGCGTTTTTTGGATGCGGCCATGGTCGTTCCTTCTCCATGCGTGGATTTGGCGGTCAGAGATTAGCACTTTTCATGCCAAATTGTGCTGCGAACACAATTTGCTGCAAAACGAATGCCGAGCGGCTACGGCACTGTATTTGCCAAAATCTGCATTTGCCAAATTCGCTCACGGCTGTCGTGTACTGGACGCTCCAAAGTGTTCATCATCCACGGGGAACTGATGTGCTCTC
>DASRAT010000693.1:0-4020 GCA_035638015.1 Gemmataceae bacterium
TAAGCGATCCGCGGAAAGAAGCGAGGTTTGTCGCCGCCGAAACTATGTTGGTACGAAACGGCGGATGGCAAGAACTGAAAAAGACCTTGAAGGAACACAAAGAACCGGTGGCACGTTTGCACGCCTTTTGGGCATTGGTTGGTCCTTTGCGCATTAATTCTGAAGAATATCTGAATACGGCAATGGAGGATTCAGTACCCGAAATTCGGGCTGAAGCCGCGGCGCAAACGGGGGAATTCGCGGTAAATCTGCCAATTGAATTACAACCTCCAAAGAAGGTCAAGCCGCCAGAAGGTATTACATCCCGTGTTTCTCTGGGAATGCGGATCGTAGGGCTGGCGATAGGTGACCCGAAGCCCGGCGTGCGCCTTCGAGCATGGGAAGCACTTGCGAAAATGTTTAGCGGCGAAATCTACACTGGTTTGGAGCTGGATGATCCATTTATTGCCAATGCCACGATAGCTTTTTTGGCCAAAAGTGCGTATTTAGAGAAGCGGTTCGACGCGGTAAGTTCAACAAAGTATAGACTCGGCATATTGCTGGCACAGCGGCGCGCGCGCTTTTACCTTGAAATTCCCAAACACCTGAACGATGCTGACCCGGCGGTCCGCCGTGCCGCCATTCAATGGGTCGCTGAAGAGGGCCTGCGCGACTACGAACCGCACGTGGACAAAGCCGCCACCAAGGCACCGGTCACCCGCGAAGTCTTCGAAGCCTGGCTCGCCGCCAAGGAATTGCTCGCCAATCCCGACAACATCAAAGACGCCAACAAAGAACTCGGCGGCGACGCTTTCGTTCTCAAAATTGTCAATGACGCCAAACAGCCGGCTGCATTCCGGGCGATGGCTCTACGCATGTTGCCGCCAAATCACGGCAAATTGACCGTTCCAGGCCTGGTCGCATTCACCAAGGACAGTGACAAGGCGCTGCAAACCGAGGCGGTGAAAACGCTGGCCTGGCGCAACAACGCTCAAGCTCAAAAGGCGCTGCGGGAACTGGCACTTGATCCGAAGCTTGCCTCCGACCTGCGCCGTGATGCTATTGTTGGCTTGGCCCTATCCGCCCCGACCGACGCTGAAACCCGGAAAGCGCTCGTCAGCCTTGCGAAAGAACCAGATTTCGCAGCGGACGCGCGGCGCGGTTTGCGTGGTTTGCCAGCTCCGGAGGGTGCTTTGAAATCTTTGGGACCCGCGAATACCGAAGAGCTCAAAGAGCAAAACATGCTGATGCTCGGCCTGCCGGAAGCGAATGTCAAACTCGAATCGCCCCGGCCAAAAAACACGGCAGAATGGCAAAAATTGCTCCTCGCCCTCAAAGGCGATCCAGTCGCCGGCGAGCGCGTTTTCTTCCACTCCAAAGGCCCACGCTGCTATTCCTGCCACCGCATCGACGGCCGCGGCGAAGCCGTGGGCCCCGACCTTTCGCGCATCGGCGCCGCCCAGGATCGCAAGAAGCTGATCGAATCGATCCTCGAACCAAGCAAGGAAATCGCTCCCGCCTTCACCACCTGGCTGGTCACCATGCGCGACGGCAAACAACACACCGGCGTCATCGCCCTGGAGAGTTTCGATTCCACCGTGGCGCTGGTGGATGCTCAGGGAAAACGCACCGTGCTGAAAATCACCGACATCGAAGACCGCGTCGCCCAAAAAACATCCATCATGCCCGCCGATCTCCACGGAATGATGACACGCCAGGAATTCGCCGATTTGCTGGCGTTTTTGGAGAGTCGCAAGTGACTTGAATTAGTAGGGTGTGTCAAGCGCAGCGAAGACGCACCTTTGAAAGGTTCGGCCAAAAATGGTGCGTCTTCGCTGCGCTTGGCACACCCTACGGCGTGATGACTGTTATAATGCTCGCAGAAACTTTGGCGCCAGGAATAACTGCCATGCCAATTCATGACTGGTCGCGCGTGGACGCCGGCATTTTTCACGATTTCCACCTGGAGTGGATTAGCGCCCTCAAACACGTGCTAAACGAAGGCGTCCTTCCTGCTGATTATTACGCTTTGGCGGAACAGGTCTCCGCTGGCTTCCATCCCGATGTGCTGACGTTGAACCGTGGCATTCCTCCCGAGCCAGCCAAGACCGGCAATGGTGCTTTGCCGGAATCGGGCGGCGGCGGCATCGCCCTGGCGACCGCGCCGCCGAAGGTGCGATTCAGCGCTGCCGCTGCGTCCGACACTTACGCCCAAAAACGCCGCCGCATTGCCATCCGTCATGTCAGTGGAGACCGCGTCGCGGCACTCGTGGAGATTGTCTCGCCCGGCAACAAAGCGAGCCAACATGCCATGCGCTCGTTTATCGATAAGGCACTGGAATTCCTGGACGCCGGCATCCACCTATTGATTCTCGATTTGTTCCGGCCGGGTCCGCGCGATACGCAAGGCATTCACGGCGTGATTTGGTCTGCCATCAAGGATGAGACGTTTACCTTGCCAGCCGACAAGCCCTTGACTTTGGCTTCCTATGCCGCCGGTGCCGTCACGCGAGCTTTCATTGAGCCCGTGGCTGTGGGGGACAGCTTACCCGTCATGCCGCTTTTTCTGGAGCCTGAGTATTACGTGCAAGTCCCGCTTGAAAAAGCATATCAATCCGCATTCGAGCGCGTGCCGCGCCGTTGGCGCGAAATCTTGGGCTAATACAGCTCTCGTTTTCCGCATTGCGTTAAGCTGGATATTTGCTATACGCCGGCATTTCCTGTAAGCATCGTCCGCGTCCAGGGAATTTGGGCAATTTACGGAGGCCGGCGTGGAAGGACCTTCGGCCATTGACTGTGAATTTCCGTCGTTTAGCCGCGTGCCGAAGGCGAGCGCGTGGCTGCCGGCGCTCACCAAACTTACCGCGTTCTGTATTCCCATCGTGATGGCGGCATGCTTTTGGTTCGCGCCCACTCAAGCGCAGGAACCGTCTTTGCCCGTTGAGGTGGAAGCCTATCCGATACCGCCCGAATTACGTGGCGTCAATCTTCTCCAACAATCGCAAACCGTCGCCGACGCCAAAAGCGCAAGCTGCATCGCCTGCCATCAAAACAGCCACGATCCGCACTGGGATGGCCGCGACGATCAAAAACAGAGCTTCTTCCTCGGTTGTGTCGATTGCCACGGCGGCAATCCCAGCACCACCGTCAAGCATTTGTCCCACGTCAATCCAAAATATCCGGAGGCTTGGTCGACCGCTGCCAATCCCGTTCGTTCTTACACGTTGTTAAATCACGAGTCGCCCGAGTTCATTCGCTTCGTCAATCCCGGCGATTTGCGCGTCGCCCACATCGCCTGTGCCAGTTGCCACTCGCAAGAAGTCTTGCAAAACCGCATGAGCATGATGACTCACGGTTGCATGCTCTGGGGCGCCGCTCTGTACAACAACGGCTCATTTCCGCTCAAACGCTCACAGTTCGGCGAAGCCTACAGCATGAACGGCACGCCGCTGCGTCTGCAAACCTGGCCGCCGCCCACCCAGGATGAAATCCGCAAAAAAGGCGTGGTGGCGTTCCTCGATCCGCTGCCGCGCTTTGAAATCTCCCAGCCAGGCAACATCCTGCGTTTCTTCGAACGGGGCGGCCGATTTGAATTGGAAGTTGGCAACCCGGAACGGCTCGAAGAATCAGGCAAGCCGCGCGCTCGCCTCAGCACACGCGGCCTGGGCACCGAAAACCGCACCGATCCTGTGTTCATCAGCCTTCAACGCACGCGTTTGCTCGACCCGACGCTCAACTTCCTCGGCACCAACGATCACCCCGGCGACTATCGCTCCAGCGGCTGCACCGCCTGCCACGTCATCTACGCCAACGACCGCTCCAGTGTCCATTCCGGACCGTATGCCAAATACGGCAACGGCGGCCTGTCGGCCAATCCCGATCCGATGATTCGCAAGGATGAGCCAGGCCATCCGATCAATCACCGCTTCACTAAGGCGATCCCAACGAGTCAGTGCATCGTCTGCCACGTCCACCCTGGCACCAACGTGATGAACAGTTACCTCGGCTACATGTGGTGGGACGAGGAAACCGACGGCGAAT
>DASRAT010000694.1:0-18546 GCA_035638015.1 Gemmataceae bacterium
TGAAACCGCGCACCTTGTTGTCGTGGAGCTCGGGCAAAGACAGCGCCTGGACCTTGCACGTCTTGCGTCAGCAAAATGAGGTCGAAATCGTTGGCCTGGTGACGACCTTCAACGAAGCGGTCAATCGCGTCGCCATGCACGCGGTGCGGCGCGAGCTGGTCGAGGCCCAGGCACTAGCCGCCGGGTTGCCGCTGTGGCCGGTGCATCTGCCTTGGCCTTGCAGCAACGAAGAATACGAAACGCGCATGACGCGGCTCATCTCGCAAGCTAAAGAAAAAGAAATCACTCATTTCGCCTTCGGCGATCTCTTTTTGCAAGACATCCGCGCTTACCGCGAAAAGCAACTCAGCGGCACCGGCATCACTCCTCTGTTTCCTTTGTGGAGCACGCCTGCGGATATGCCCGTTCTGGCTCGGACAATGCTTGGTGGAGGCTTGCGGGCCATTCTGACTTGCGTCGATCCCAAGCAACTCGACGGCCGTTTCGTGGGCCGGCAATTCGACGCGGATTTGCTCGCTGAACTGCCCGCGACCGTGGATCCCTGTGGCGAACGCGGCGAGTTTCACACGTTTTGCTATGGTGGACCGATGTTTACCAAGGATCTGAGCGTGCACGTCGGCGAACGGGTCGAACGAGATGGGTTTCATTTCGCGGACGTGCTGCCCGAATGCTAAGCCGCAAGCGGCGGGCTATGTTTGTGCATGCACATTGCATGGCACAAACTGTTGCCCACTCCCACCTGGCTGCGGCTGGCGATTGTGCCGGTTTTAGCGTTTTTGGCGACTGTCACCGACCGCAATTACCTCGCCGATTTCTGGCACCACCTGGCCCGGGGCCGGGCCATTGTCGAGCAGAACGAGATTGTCAATCACGATCAATTCACCTTCACCGTCGCCGGCCAGCCGTTTCAGGACGTCAATTGGCTGACGCAAGTCGGTTATTACATCCTGTTCGATGCGGGCGGTTTGACACTGGTTCAACTGGTCAATTCCTTGTTGATCGCCGTCACCATGTTACTGCTCGTCCAGCTCTGCAGGCGGCGCAGCGGTTCGCTGTTGGCCGCCGCCATTGCCGGCGGTGTGGCGTTTTTCGGCCTCTGGGAAGTGTTGACGATCCGGCCGCAAACGCTGTCGATGCTGCTGTTCGTCAATGTGCTGGACCTTCTCGAACGCAGCGAACGGCGGCCGTGGTTGTTGTTTTGTCTCCCACCGCTGGTCGCACTTTGGGCGAATTTACACGGCGCTTTTCCCGCGGGGATAATCCTTATCGGTTGCTTTACGGTTGTTGCTGTGTGGCGAGCGCGTGATCGGCGTGCGGCGACGCTGGCGATTTGGTTGATCGTTTGCATATTGGCCACCTGCATCAATCCTTATGGGTGGACGATTTACCGCTACGTCGGCGGCACTTCCGCGATTGCTTATCAGCGCCAGATCGCGGAATGGGTCCGCCCCGGCCCAGATCGGCTCATCGGCCTGGTGTGGATGGCGTCGGCGACGATGGTGTTTGGCTTGCTAGGCTGGCGCTGGCTGCGAAGCCGGCAAGTTCCGGCGCTGCGAGACGCACTGTTGCTTGCGTGTTTTTTCGCACTGAGCTGCGGCTCGGTACGAATGGTGGCCTGGTGGATGCTTGTTAGCGCTCCTGTTTTCGCCGAGTTGCTGGTGTGGCTGGCGCCTCAACTCGCCGCACCTCAAGAGGACGCCGAGCAGCCATCACTTGTGGTGGGCGGCGTCTTCGCCCTGGTCAGCCTGGCAGTCGTTTTCAGTTTGCCCGGGCTGGACCGTTATAATCCGTTGCTGGGTCCAACACGGCGCGGCCAGCGCGTGGAGGAAGACCTGGAAATCATGCATCGCCAATTGGGAACGCCTGGCAACGTCTACAGCCATTTCGAGTGGGGCGAGTATTTGTCCTGGTCGATGCCCCCCAAGCACAAGATTTTCATGGACGGCCGCATTGAAATCTATCCCGATGAAGTGTGGCAAAAATATGCCAAAGTCACCTCCGGCGGTGACGGTTGGAACAAGATCCTCGCCGACTATGGCGTCGATTATCTGATTCTCGATGTGGATTATCACGGCAAGTCGGGGCTGCTTCAACGCGTGGAGGCGTCGCCGGATTGGCGGCGGGAAGGGCAGTCGCGGAATGCGATTCTCTATGTGCGCAAGGCGGGAAGCCTTGTCGCGCACTGATGCCTCACCAAATATCCCCCACCTTAAACCCATCCGGAAACGGATCGCTTGGGTCAACCACGTATTGCGCTATCCCCGTGATCCAGGCCGTGCCGCCGATGGTCGGCACCACGGCCCGGTAAGGCCCGATTTCGGTTTCCTCGATCAGCTTGCCCATGAACAGCGTCCCCAGGATGCCTTCGTGATTGAACTCCTGATTGAGCCCGAGCCGGCCCTTGGCGTGCAGCGTCGCCATTTTGGCGCAGGTGCCGGTGCCGCAGGGCGAACGGTCAATGACGCCTCGCCACGTGGACGGTTTGTTCCAATCGAGCTTGCCGGTTGAGACGGTGACGACATTCTTGCAATGAGCGCCGGGCTGTGTGGGCGGACCCGAAAGTTGGGCGATCGTCGGCCCAGTGATTTCCGGGTTTTCTGGATGCACCACGGGATACTGTTCCTGCGTCGCGGCCTTGACCATTTCGCTGATGCGGGTGACGTCTTGCCCTTCATCGGGAACGAGTTGCAATCCAAACTGGGCCGCATCGGCGATGACGTAAAACATTCCGCCCCAGGCCACGTCCACGGTGGCGGTGCCGAGTTTTGGCACTTCCACTTTGACATCCAGATGCACGGCAAACGCCGGGACATTCTTGAACGTGACGCGGGTCACTTTGCCGTCCTTGCAGTCCGCGCGGATTCCGACCAGGCCCGCCGGCGCTTCCAGCACGAACTCGGTCACCGGTTCCTTCATGGGCAGCATGCCGGTTTCGAGCAGTGTGGTCGCCACGCAAATGGTGTTGGTCCCCGACATGGGCGGATATTCCACCTGCTCCATGATGATGAACCCGGCGTCCGCCGCGGAATGCGTGGGCGGAAGAATGACATTGGCACACAGCGCGGGATAGCCGCGCGGCTCACGCAACATCCGCAAGCGAACGTCGTCGTGATGCTTTTGAAAATACTTCATTTTGTCGAACATCGTCTTGCCGGGGACATCCAAGACGCCGCCGGTGATGACGCGGCCGGGCTCGCCGCAGGCGTGCAGGTCGACGGCGGTGAGCATGCGGGATAGACGCATTAGGGATCCCTTGTGAAGTGTTTGGACGTGTTGCCGTGCAGGAACTTTAGAGCCGCGACCGTCAGGGAGTGTTAAGGCTTCAGCACTCCCTGACGGTTGCGGCTTTGTTCGAGAGACATCGAGTTACTTGTCTTATCAATCCATCTGCACCACCTCAAACGCCGCATTCGACCCCGCCGGCTTTCGTAAATCCAAAAGCAACATCGGCGCCGGACCTTCACCCACTTCAACGCGCACTGTGATGCGATGCCGCCCCGGAGTGAGAGCAACGGTGGTCGCCTTCCCTTGCTTCTCAAACTGCTCCTCGCCCACCCAGAACGTCGCCGCACCCGGCGTTTCCAGGACAAGCTCGACATCGCCGGCCTTGGTGACTTCCACTTCGCCTTGAAGATAGATCACCTTCGGCTGTCCTCGGGGCAGCAGTTCATCCAAAGGCAGCTTGCCGTTGACCAGGCCGTAGGTTGTTTCCCAGGCCGCGGGATTGGCGGCCAAAATGTTATCGCGGACTTCGTTGCGATTGGGCACGCCGTCGTAGAGCGATTTGGGCACGGTCTTGAGCACTTTCCAGCGCTGCACGGTGGTAGGCGTCTTGACGGGATAGGCGCCGCCGGGTTTGCCTAGCTCGCCGACGAAACGCATCAGGTCGAGCAGTTCAGGTTTGGTGAGCGACCGGGTGATGCCGTCGGGCATGAGCGATTTGCCGGTTTGCTCTTGTTCGATGTCGGCGGCGGCGAGGCGGACGATGCGGCCGGTGGCGTCCTTGAGGACGACCACGTTTTTGTTGCGCTCGACGACGATGCCGGTGATGATCTGGCCTGTCGTGGTGGTGATGATCTTGGTGAGATACTCCTCCTTGATGGCGGCGCTGGGATCGAGCACCGAGGTGACGATGTAATCCAGCGGCGATGTGCTGCCGATGGGGCCGAGGTCGGGGCCGATGTTGCCGCCGGCGCGGTTGATGGCATGGCATTTGACGCAGCCCAGATCGGGGCGGCGGAAGATGTGTTCGCCGCGAGCGGGGTCCCCCTTGGCCATGGCATCGGCGACATATTGTTGCACTTCGGCGGCGGTGGGGGCCGTCGGCGCAGCGTCCAGGCCAGCGAATTTACTGATGACATTGGCCAGGGCCGGATCGCTGCGGCCGGCTATGAACATCGCCCGCAGGATGCGCTTGGCGGTGTCGGCGGTGATTTTTTGTTTCGACAGCGCGGCGCCGAGTTTATCGGTGCCTTCCTTGCGGTCGAGGAATGCCTGGATCAGGGGACTTGGGTCGGTGTCTTGATCGGGCAGCGCCAGCGATGCGGCGGCGGCATCTGCGGCGGCGGCGAGGTCCACCGTGGTCAATGCCGAGGCGGCGTGGAACTGGATGGCCAAAGGATGTTCCTTGGCCGTGAAGCCGCGCAGTGCTTTTACCGTATCGGCGTCATTGAGCGCGGCCAAACCGTCCATGGCGGCGAATCGCGCGTCCTGGCTTTGTTTGCCGTCGGCGGCGATCCGTTGGAACTCGGTGCCGGCTTCTTTCACTTTCCAGGCGGCGGCCAACCAAAGCGCATCAGGCAAGAGGTTGGCGTCGGCGTCCTTGAGTAGTTTCAACACGGCGGCGGCGCTTACCTCGGGCTTCACACGCCGCGTGCTGGCGGCGTCGTTAAGCCAATAGAGTGCGCGTTTTCGCAAAGCGACCGGCAGCGCCTTGGGGTCCGCTGCCTTGTCCCAGATGACTTTCAGTTCCTTGGCGCTGCCATTGCGGCAAATCGCTTCGATGAGCGTGGATTTGCGGTCATCGTCCAGCGAGGTTTTTTCCAAGAGTTTGATAAGCGTCGACGCAATGTTGACGCGGTCGATCTTGCCGGTGCTGAGACGCTTTTCGAGCGTGTTCAGCGTTTCATTGAAAACAAAGGTCAGGCCGCGGTCGGTGGGCGAGGTCAATAGTTCAACCGCGACGCCGATGGCGGCTTCGCTGTGGAAGAAGCTCAAGGCGCGGACGGCTTCGAGGCGAACGCGCGGATGGCTGTCGTTGATCTGGACGCGCAACAGTTCCAGCGGGTCCTTGACCTGGTCGCGCCAGTAACACAAGACGTGCGTGGCAGCGGCGCGGGCGTTGGAGTTGGGCGAACGCAACATACGCCACAGCAAATCCTCGCTGACGACGTTGTGATACTGGTGCACCCACAATGCTTCCATCATGTGATGTTCGTAGTTGGCGTCCTTGGGATCGAGTGTCGGAATCCATTTCTGCACGGCGGCGATGACTTGTTTTGAATCGCGGCCGCCAAGCTCGATGCGGGCGCGGTAGCGAACGCGGTCTTCCGGCTCTTTCAGAACATTGAGCAGGCGCTCGATTGATTCGCCTTCGATTTTTGTTGGTTGGAGCAGCGGTTTGCTCGGATAAGTGATTTTGTAAATGCGGCCGTGGGCGTGGTCGCGATTGGGATCGCGCAGGTGGTGTTGCATGTGGCCGATGATGGGGTTGTGCCAGTCGCAGAAATAAATGGCGCCGTCGGGGCCGACCTTGATGTCGGACGGGCGAAAATTGGGATCGGAACTTTTGACGATGTAATCTTGCTCGGCGCCCAGGAAGGTCGAGCCGCTGTCGTTGATCTTGTACTGGAGGATGCCCTGGAAACCGATGACGTTCAGCACCATCAGGTTGCCTTGCAGCGCATCGGGAAAATGACGGCTCGACAGGATTTCGACGCCGGAGCAGGGCCGCGTTTTCTTGTCGTAAAGGGCCGGGTTCTTGGCGGTCGATTTGCCGGCCTGGGGATGGCGCTGGTCGGGGTCGGCGGTCTGGCCGGAATAGAGAGTGCCGTGGTAGGGGATGGCGTTGGTGCCGTCCATGACGATGTCCTGGCCCCATTTGTCAAAGACGTGGCCGTGCGGGTTGGCGAAGCCGACGTTCACATAGACCTCGAACTTCTGCGTCCGCGGCTCATAACGGAAGACGCCGGCGTTCTTGTTGCGGACAGACGGGCCGTAGATCGACTCGACCTGCGTGTGATGGAACGTGCCCTCCTGGAAATAAAGGGCGCCGCCCGGATCGAGGGCGAAGCTGTTGGCCGTGTGATGCGAGTCGGCGGAATCGAGGCCATGCAGCATGCGGACACGCAGATCGGCTTTGCCGGTCCCCTTGGTGTCTTTCATGAAAATGAGATCGGGAGCCTGTGCGATGAGCACGCCGCCGTTGTAAAACTCGAAGCCGGTCGGGCAATTGAGATTGTCGGCAAAGACGGTCATCTTGTCGGCTTTGCCGGTGCCCTTGGTGTCCTCGAAGATGAGCAGCTTGTCAGTGAACGGATCGCCCGGTTTCCAGTGCGGGTAGCTGGGCCACACCGCGACCCACAGACGGCCCTTGGTGTCCCACTGCATCTGCACCGGGCTTTGCAATTCGGGAAATTCTTTCTCGGACGCGAACAGCTCGACCTTCATGCCCTTGTGAACCGTCATTTTCTTGATGGCATCGTCCCCATCCAAAAACGAGAATTTGCCGCCGGGCAGCGGGCCTTTCTTGTTGGTGGTGACCGGAATAAACGGCGGAGCATTTTTGTCATCGGCCTTGGCGGAATTGCCTTGCGCCGCCGCCCAGATGACCTTGTCGCGATTGGCGGTCATGACATCAAGGACTTCCATTTCGCGATCCATGACGACCTTGTTGGTGACGCCGTTGTAATCCAGCTTGGCCCGGCCGCCGTAGATGTTGTAACCGTCGAGCGTGCGATAGCGGTTAAACCAGGTGAGATTTCGCTCCAGAACGGCATCGCGAATCTTGCCCAGCTGGACGGCATCGACGTTGGCCGGCCGTTTGCCGAACAGGGCTTCGTCGATGTACTCGGCAATGAACTTGTTGCCCTTTTCGTTGAGATGCAAGCCGTTGATGGTGTAGGGGCCGTCGTTCTTGGCGTAGGCGGCCTGGGTGGGATGGAAGAGGTCGACAAAGGCGACATTGTTGGCCTTGGCGACTTCCGACATGACCAGCGTGTACAATTCCAGGCGTTTGTTGCTGGCGGTGCCGTCAGGCAGATTGTGGTCGTGCAGATTCTCAATGGCGACGGGGGAGAACAGGACGATGCGAGGGGCGCTCTTACCGTTGAATTTCTGGCCGGCCATTTTGGTCAGCATCGTGGCCAACTCTTTTCTAAACGCTGGCAAACCCTTGTCGCCGGCGAACGATTCGTTGTAACCAAAGAAGGCGAAGATCACGTCGGTCTTGGTTTTGGTGAGCCAGCTTTCGGGAGTGCCGAAGTTGGCGGAACGCTGGCGTGTTTTCAGCTCATCGCCACTGAAGCCGAGATTGCGGAACGACAGGTCGTGCTTGGGGAAGCGGTGGTAGAGGAGGGTTTCCAACTGACCGTCGTGCTGCATACGATCGGCGAGGGCGTTGCCGATGATGCTGATGTGGTCGCCCGGTTGCAGCTGGAATGGGGCTCCGGCCACGGGGGGTTGCGCCTGCTCGTCGGAGCCGCCGGAGCGGGTGGACATGAGCAGGATCGCCACGGCGGGGAGCAGGAGCGACGCGAGTTTGATGGTGTGTCGGCGGGAGGGGAGCATGGAAATCCTCGAACTACGAACAAGGGTGATAGTCAATGTGGAAAGCAAATCGGTCAAAAACAAAAAACACATATCGTGCAATGCACGCGTTTCGAGGCCCGTTTACGGGCCTTTTCGCGAAGCGTCTAGGCCCGCCGTTTACGGCGGGTTAGCGGGTACGACCCATTTCATTTAGCCCCGTTTACGGGGCTTGCCGTGGGCGGCTTTAGCCAATGGCGACAATGTCCGCGGCCATTTCAAGGGCTAAAGCCAAATCGCGAGAAGCCCCGTAAACGGGGCTAAAACCCGTGTCGCCAGCCGTCTAACCCGCCGTAAACGGCGGGCCTAATACCGCTTCGCGGGAAGGCCCGTAAACGGGCCTGGAAACTACTTGGTTCAGCTTATCCACATAGAACCCTCAGGCTCCAAAACAAATGTGGTGCCGCTCTGCATTGCTCGGTAGCAACCGCCATGGCCAGCCCGTGGACCCTCGACACTGGCTTCAACGATCCAATCAGCATTTGGGGCAATGTAAAAGCTCAGCCGACCAAACCTGTACCACATTCCGCGCTTTTCTTGCGGCACATCCTTCGGATTGATCTTGATCTCATGCACGCCGTCGGAGCTGATGAACCAGGCTTGCGTGACCTGGCCAGCGACGTGTACTCGATCAGCAGTGCATTCGGCATATTCAAAAGCGTAAGTTGCATCAGGTGGCATGCCGAAAACCACATCCATTATTCTTCGTAACTTGCCTTTTTTATGTCGTTCGGCGCACTGCTTTAACAGATACTCGCGTACTTGTTGTCGCAATGCTTCATTCATGGCGCTTCAATCCCAGTTTCCCGGACCAGGGTCACTTCGCCTTCTTCACCTCCACCGCATAAACATGCGTCGCCCCGTGCATGTTCGAGCGAAACACCACCCACTTGTTGTCCGGCGTGAAGGTGACATTCGGCTCAAGCCCATATTCATGCTTCGACATGTTCACCAGCTTTTCGGCGTCGAACTTGCCGATTTTGACATCGTCGGGGCCGACCTTCATGATGCTCGGTTTTTCGTTTTTGGGCGTGAACAGGTAAATCCACTGGCCGTTGCCGGGGGGCGTGAATTTGCTGCCGTCCTTGGGGGCGCGGTTGGCGACGCTGTTGGGGCCGCCGCCGTCGCCGGCGAAGAGTTTGCCGTCGTGCGATTGATTATAGTGGACCGACCATTGCTGGCGTTCGATGGGATAGCGAATCCGTTCGCCGGTTTTGATGTCGAAGCCGGCCAGCCAGAATTGGGTCGAGCGGGGCGTCTGCAGATCGTAGTAGATCATCTTGCCGTCGAAGCTGAAGAACTCATGCCCGGCGATTTCCCACATCATCGTGCGTTGATGCACTTGCTTGAGGCCGGTGCCGTCAGCGCGAATGGCCCAGGTGCGATTGACGTAATCCCAGGTGCCTTCGTGGCAGAACAGCAGTTGCTGCGGATCGGTGGGCGAGAACTGCGTGTGGTTGAGCCAGTCGGTGGCAAAGTGCAACTTCTTGATCTCGCCGGTCTGAGTGTTGACGGTAAACAAGACTTTCGAGCGGCCGCCGGGCGTCATCTTGTCCTTGGTTCCCTTGGCGGGCGGGAAGAAGGGATCGCGCGGACCCTCGGGTTTGGCTTTCTTGGCGCCTTCGGGATCGTCGGCGGTGCTGGAGACCAGGGTTTCATCGGCGTTAAGCGCCAGGCCCGACGCCTGGCCATAACCCTTGGGCAACTTGGCAAGCTCGCGCGAGACTTTGGTGTCGATATGCGTGGCCCAGAGAGCGCCGCCGGTGATGTAGTAAGTCTGGCGAGTTTTCTTGCCCAGAATGATGTTGCCGGTGCCTTTGCCTTGCAGGACTTGCTCGAGTTTGGTCGACCCTTTGCCGATGTTGGTCAAGTCGATGGTCGCCAGGCCTTTCTTGGTGGTGACGATGATTTTGTCGCCTTTTTCGGTGTAGGACTGCTGATGGAAATAGAGACTGGATGCCCCACTATCGGGCGACAATCGAATGATCCGATGACCTGTATCGGGATCGATCCAGTCAGTCGGGACTTTCCCCGCTTGCGGTTTCGCGCTTGCCTCTGGCTCTACTTTGAGCACATGGTCCGCCGGCTTGACCCCCTTCTTGTAACCCTTGAACCCATACATCGTCGGCTTGTAATCGCCGACAATCGCGACATCGGCCGCCGTCGGCACGTCCATGTCCAGGCCCCAGTAGACGGCGTTCACGAACATGCGGCGCAAACCTTCGTTTTGCAAATCCGTGGCCGCACCCATTGTGGTGCAGAAGACCTTGTTGGTCTTGCCAGTTTCATTTTTGTGCAAGCGAGTCCAGGCAATCGGCATCATGGGGTCGTTGATGCCGACCATTTTGCCGCCTTTGCCTTTCTTTTGGTAACTCGCGGGAGAATCGGTGGGATTCATTCCCGTCAACACCTGGCCGCGCATCAGGACTTTGACATCGGCGGGCGGATAGGCTTCGTAAACATCGGAGTTGCCGAACACATCTTTGACGCCGCGTAAAATTACTTCCGCCTCCGCTCCTGGCTCAATGATGCCGCGGGTCGCTTCCTTTTTGTGCTTGCCCCAGTGATTGACCCAGCCCTCGCCGAGCACGCGTTTGCCGAAAGTGTTATAGCTCTGGTAGGCGGTCGTGCTGGCCTTCGGGTAATTGAAAGCGTGCGTCGCGGTCCGCAGGCCGATGATCGGAATGCCGCGTTTATAGGCTTCCACAAAATGCTTCATTTGCTCATCCGGCCAGGCGCGGTAGCGGAGCAGCATGACGATGGCGTCGGCTGAATCCAGGGCTTCAGCGCCGGGTAGGCTGGTTTGATTGTCGGGATTGATGGTCCCATCTTTGTCCACGGCGAACAAGACGGTGCATTTGAAACCGTGCCGTTGGCTCAGGATTTTGGCGAGCATCGGCAGGCCTTCCTCGGAGCGGTATTCTTCATCGCCCGAGAGAAAGACAATGTGCTTGGCCTCGCCGGGGGCGGTCTTGGGCTGATAGCTGACCCAATCGTCGGCGCTGGACGTGGCGGCGATCAGCCAGCACAACGGAATGGCCAGGAATACGGGACGAAGTAAGCGAGCATTCATGGAGAGGCTCCTCATCCGCGCGGCGAGAAACGGTAATGCCTGATGGGATTAAGGTAATCGCACGGATGGCTTGGACGCAACGAAAATCCTGGCTTTCGTCCGGCGCTGACGACTGCGGTTCATAATGTGCCGGGTTCGGTCTTGTGCGATGCCGTGCCCTTGGTGTAAAAACGCACCATGTAGTAAGCAAGGCAGCAGGACCCCGCCCATGCGAACTCACTTTCAGCGTGACCTCGACCAAATGCAGTTGCACATCCTCGGCATGGCCGCCATGGTCGAACGAGTCATCGATCAAACCATCCGCGCCTTTCAAACTCGTCAACCCGGATTAGCCGAGGAAGTGATTCGCGGTGACGAGAACATTGACCAGGAAGAGAATTTCGTCGAGGAAGAGTGTCTCAAGATGCTGGCCTTGCACCAGCCTGTGGCCGTGGACCTGCGCCGCATCGTTGCCGTGCTCAAGATCAATGGCGATCTGGAACGGATGGCCGATCTATCGGTCAACATTGCAGAGCGCGTGCTCATGCTCGGCGAAGGGCCGACGCTGCCGTTTCCCGGCAAAGTGCAATGGATGGCCGAGGTAACGAAGCAAATGGTGCGGCAAAGTTTGGAAGCGTTTGTGCAGATGGACGCCCATCTGGCCCGGCGCGTGATTCGCATGGATGACGACGTGGACCGGCTGAACAAAGAGATCATCGACGAGTTGATTGTGTTGATGCAGTCCCAGCCGGGGTGCGTGACGCAGGGGCTGTCGGTTTTCAGTGCGGTGCGGCACCTGGAGCGGATTGCCGACCATGCCACCAATATCGCGGAAGACGTGGTTTATCTGGTGGAGGGGGAGATCATTCGGCATCGGCTGCCGGAGGCAGTTGCGGGCTGAGGTGGGGCAGGCTTTCCAGCCTGCCATTCAGATGCAAAGGCAGGCTGGAAAGCCTGCCCCACACCCCACGATCACGCGCTTTCCACTTCGATCACATTGTCCAGCCGCACGTGCGGCAACAATTCGCGGACGCCATGTTGAGCCAGCTGCTTGACATGGTAGGTATTGACCAGGCCTCGCAGAATGACGCGTTCCGGCTCCAGCTCGATGGCCAGATTGCGGACGCGGCGGCCGGTGCGAAGGGAGATGCGCTGCTCCAAATCCTGTCGTAATTCAGTGGATTTTGAAAGGACCATGGTCTGCAACTCGGTAAGGGGACAAGGCGACTGATGCTCGACTCTCGAATTATCTCCCATAAAAGAGAAGATATGGCTAAACTTCATGGAATTTACGCGGTTTTCCGAAAGCGGTAAACCGTCACGCCGGTGCATCGTGTTGCTTCGGCATCCTGAGATTCTTTGGCAGTGATTGCCATGCTCCTGGGCTACAACACCAACGGCTTCGCCCATCACACCCTGGAAGACGCTCTGCACATCCTGGCCGAGCTTGGCTACCAGAGCGTCGCCATCACGCTCGACCATCATGCCCTGAACCCTTATGAAACCGGGTTTCGTCGGCAACTTCGGCACGTTCGGAGTTTGCTGACCCGGCTCAAGCTGCGCTCGGTCATTGAAACCGGTTCACGGTTCCTTCTTAATCCTCTCCGCAAGCATCGGCCGACGCTGGTGGACACCCCGCAGCAGGCGGCCAAGCGGATGGATTTCCTGCGCCAAGCTGTCGACATCGCTTCAGAGCTGGAGTCCGATGCCGTCTCTTTTTGGTCGGGGGCGACCGAGCCGGACACGCCAGAACGCATCCAATGGAAGCGGTTGCTTGACGGTTGTCGCAAGATTGCCGATTATGCGGGCAGCAAGGGCGTGCGTTTGGCTTTCGAGCCGGAGCCCGGGATGTTCGTTGACACGATGACGCGCTATGCCGCGTTGCACGACAAGGTGCAACACCCAGCCTTTGGCCTGACGCTGGACGTGGGCCATCTGCATTGCCAGGGGGAGGTGCCAATTGCCGACCATCTCCGCCGTTGGCAGGCTCAGCTGTGGAACATCCATATCGAGGACATGCGTCGCGGCGTTCATGACCATTTGATGTTCGGGGAAGGCGAAATGGAGTTCCAGCCGATTATGCGGACTTTGCGGGAAATCCGATACAATGGACCAGTCCACGTGGAGTTGAGCCGGCATAGCCATAACGCGGTTGAAACGGCTCAGCGTGCCATCGAGTATCTCCGACAACTGACAACTGACAACTACCATGTTTCACCTATCCGCCTTCGCTGACGAAATCGACCCCGATCCAGAGGTGCAGGTCAATACCCTCAACGCCTGTGGGGTCCGTCACATCGAGTTGCGCTCGATTCTTAAAACCAATGTGCTTGACCTGACCGAGCAGCAGGTCAAAGACTTGAAGTCGTTGCTGGATCGCCACGGCATCACGCTGAGCTCTATCGCCTCGCCCATCGGCAAGATCAAGATCGACCAGCCGTTTGAGCCGCATTTGAAGCGTTTTCAGCGGGCGCTGGAACTGTGCAAAGTCTTCGGCACCTCCAATATCCGCGTTTTCAGTTATTACTTGACCGACGGCGGCGAATGGGACGACTGGCGCCGCGACGTGCTGGATCGCACCTGGGAGATTTGCCGATTGGCGGGCAAAGCGGGTGTGCGTTTGCTCCATGAGAACGAACACGCCATTTATGGCGACGTGCCGACGCGTGTCGTGGACCTGATGGAAACGATTCGCGAGCAGCCCGATGGCGAATGCTTCTGGGCCATTTACGACCCGGCCAATTATGTCGTTTGCGGGGCAGATCCGTGGAAAGCATGGGAATTGACGCGGCCATGGACGGTCCATTTTCACATCAAGGATTGGGTCAAAGGCGAGGAGCATGGCCGCGTCACCGGCGAAGGACAAGGCCGCATCGCCGATGTGCTGGCGGATGCCGTGGCGGCCAATTATGACGGCTTCGCGACGCTGGAGCCGCATTTGCTTGGCGGCGGGCCGACGGGCGGCGTGACGGGGACGGAGCTGTTTCCCAAGGCGGTAAATGCTCTCAAACGGACATTGGACATGATCGGAGCGAACTATCTCTGAGCCTGTGTAGGGTGGGCGAAGCCCACCATTGCGCGTGGTGGGTTTCACCCACCCTACACGGAGCGGACAACATGATCGGAGCGAATTACCTGTGAGCGGTTTGCAGCCAGTGCATGTCCGCGTCACCGACGCCGCCACGGGCAAGCCGACGCCGTGCCGGGTGCGGTTTGCCGATGCGGAGGGGAAGTATTACGCGCCCTATGGGAGGTTGACGGAGTTTGCTACAGGGCCTGGAAACGATGTTGGGGGCAACTTGCAGGCTCATGAATTGGACGCGGACGGCCGCATCGTTCGCAAGAACTTTGCCTACATCGACGGAGGGTGCGAGATCGCGCTCCCGCCCGGTCGGATTGACGTAGCAATTTGCAAAGGCCCGGAATTTACTCCCATTCAAGATTCGATCAACCTTTTGGCAGGCAAATTGGCGCTTCGCTTTGAGCTTCGCCGCTGGAGCGATATTCGGCAACAACGATGGATTCCTGGCGACTCAGGGTGTCATTTTTTGTCACCGCACGCGGCCTTGCTTGATGGCGCCGGCGAGGATCTGTCCATTGTTAATCTGCTTGTGTGTGGAAAAGCCATCAAGGATGAGCAAGGTTGGTTCGATGATCCGGCAACGCAATGGTCTTACCCCAACATGCTGGCTTTCAGCGGCCAACAACCGGCAGTGAGTCACCAAGATTGCATGGTTGTTGTCAACACGCTCAACACTCATCCAACGCTCGGATGGCTCGCCTTGCTCAATTGCCATCGTGTAGTTTTTCCCTTGGGATTCGGGCGGCGAAGGACGGAAGCCGATTTTGACGACTGGACATTGGCAGATTGGTGCGATCAATGCCACCGCAAGCGTGGCCTCGTTGTTTGGGCCAATGCCAATCAGCCAAAATGCGGCGAACTTTATGGCGAGGCCTTGGCAGAACTGATTCTTGGCAAAGTGGACGCCATTGAGGCAGCGAATTTCAGCGTTTTCGATGAAAACCCCTGGAAGATTGACTGGTACGGTTTGCTGAATTGTGGACTACACGTGCCACTGGCGGGCGGGAGCGGCAAGCTTGACAATGTTGTCCCTCTCGGTTGCGTCCGCACTTATGCCCGCTTGCTGCCGGATCAACTCCCCTCCTATCAAAACTGGATTGAAGCCATTCGCGCCGGCCGCACTTTCGCGACCAACGGGCCACTACTTTCGTTTTCGGTCGAAGGGCAGGACCCCGGCGCCACGATAAACGTCTCCAACCATCGGCCGATTCGCATCCTTGCGGATGCGCGCAGCACGACTCCCTTTGAAGTTCTGGAAATAGTCGTTAACGGCACCGTAGCTGCACAACAGAGCGCCAGTGGCACTCCCAGCACGGCACACCTTGAGGCGGAAATCAACATGCCTGAAGGCGGCTGGGTTGCGGCCCGTTGTCGCGGCAAAGCATGGGTGCAAGGCTATTTCGGCGGGCAGCGCATCTATGCGCACACGTCGCCTGTTTACATCCGTGTTGCAGGTCAACGACCGCACGTGGATCAAACCGCATTGCGGAGTTTCCTAAACCATTTACACAGAATGGCGGGTTGGGTTGACACCCAAGGCCGTTTTGAAAATGACGCCCAGCGGCAGCGGCTGCGAAAAGTCTTCGAGGATGCGATCGAGGTTTTGAACAAGCGCGCCGATTAGCCGTGACACGCCGCGGCGTGCGAACTTTGGCAAGCTTGCCCGATTTTTACGGTTGCCATCCCCGCCGCTCGCCCCTAAACTCGTCACATATTGTGGCTCTTACGTTTTAAGGTAAGATTAACCTGGCCGGTCAGCGGGCCACGTGTGTTTGTTTGTCCCGCGACCTTTGGCCAGTTGGCACTGTAGCCTCTTTGTGTTGTTCCGAAGGCGTTGCCTGGAAAGGAGTAAAACTTTTGGCGCCTTCGGAGCACGCCACTGCGGCGTTGGCACTGCGGCCCTTCAAAACGGACGAGCCGATGTAATTTCGTGGATACACGCCCCCTTTTGCGAGAAAGAGGTACCGAAGTGGCCACGGCACTCTTGCTGGATTTTTACCGTGAGCTTCCCGAACGCACCGACGAGGGCGAGCCAGATGACAATTGGCAGGCCCGCTACGAGGGCGAGTTGGAGAAGTTTCACCAGCGAGTGCTCGAGCACTACACGGAAGGCACGCTCCAGCGACTCCTGGATGCTTCTCACCCCCAAACCCGTCAGGCCGCGATCTTCGCACTTGGCCTTTATGCCGGCATGACCTCCAATAAGGCCCTGGCCGGCATGCTGCACGACGAGGACCAGACCGTCCGGCAAATGGCTGCCGAGGCGATGTGGTCGATCTGGTTTCGCGCCGGCACGGCGGAGCAAAACGCCGAGTTGGAGCGGCTGGCCCTGTTGGCGTCGGGAGAAGACGCCGAGGCCGACAAGGCCGAGATCTTTGCGGGCTTCGAGCAGCTGATCAAACAAGCCCCCGAGTTCGCGGAGGCTTACAATCAACGGGCGATGTTTCATTTCCGCCTGGAGGATTACCCCAAGGCGATCAAGGATTGCGAGCGGACGTTGAAACTCAACGTATATCACTTCGCTGCCGCCGGCGGGCTGGCCCAGTGTTATCAGAAGCAGCGGAAATTGCGGGCGGCCCTACGGGCCTATCGCCGCAGCTTGCGGCTCAACCCCAATCTCGAAGAAGTGCAGGAGGCGATTCATTCGCTTGAGAAAACGCTGGGGGAAGAAGGGAAGCGCTAGTGACGAGCCGAGCAGCGTAAGCTGCCGGGTTATTGCCTGAACATTTAAGCCCACGGACTGCGGTTCGGGGGCTTTTTGTTGCGGTCAAACGGACCAATCTTCGATGGTGAGGCCTGGCACACGGCGGAAATCGCGGAGGTTGCGGGTGACGAGGGTGGCGGAGTTTTCCAAGACGACGGCGGCAATTCGAAGGTCCATTGGCCCAACATTCAATTTCATCGCTTGCAAGTTCAAGAAACGCAAGACCGCTGATTCGGTGAATGTCAGCAGCGGCAAACTGCTTAATGACCGAACGCAGTCCGTCAATTCACCGTAGCCTGTGGCGATTTCTTTCGGTTGGCGGGCTTTGCGGATATAAGCGTACCACCCGTCAATCTGCTCTTGGACGGTAATAATTGAAACCGCCACATCGAGGCTAGCAGCATGAGCGGCGACACGTTGACTTACTATGGGGTGACCGCGCTGCAGAAGCGAAAGGGTGTCCGTATCGAGCACAAATAAGCTCATGGGCTGATGCCCTCTTCCTCCTGTGCTTTGCGGCGGTTTTCTGCCATAAGGGCTTGCCACTCATCAAACCGAGGGTTACCGGCATACATGCCGGCGACGCGCGACCAAGGATTGGCGTCCGCGCCGATATCAACCGTTACCATTCTCGAGCCATTTTGGAGTTTGGCGTCGACCATTTGCTTGAGTGTAGCCAATGCTCCCTCAGCTGTTGGCCCTTCGGCAGTTAGTGCCAGCGGCAGCCCACTACTGGCTCGAAAGCTATTAGCCGACACCGGTTCGATCAACACTGGAATCTGCATCGTAAAATCTCCTTCCGTCGCCAAACGCTCGGCAAAACGACATGCCCGCATTATAACAGCCCGGCCCTTCGCATAGGATGGCATCATGGCCACCACGTTTCTCGAAGCCCTGCACAGCGGCCGCGTGCTGCTCATGGACGGCGCCATGGGCTCCGAACTTCAGCGCGCCGGCATGCAACCGGGAGAATGCTATGAACTTTGGAATCTAACGCACCCAGATCGCGTGCTTGCGATCCATCAGGCTTACGTGGATGCCGGGGCCGAGGTGCTGCTGACGAACACGTTTCAGGCCAATCCTCCTGCGTTTGCCAAGCACCAACTTCAGCATCAAATGGACGTGATCTGCCAAAGCGCGGTGCGATTGGCCAGACAAGCAGGTGGTATCAAAACACACATTTTGGCCGATATTGGCCCTTTCAAGGACACGGGGGATGAGGTGATCCGCGTGGTTGAAGGATTGAGCAGAACTCACGACATCCTCATGGAAACGCTATCCAACTTTTTTCAAGTTGAATCAGTTGCAATAAGGCAGCGTTTGCTCGTTTCCTTTACGTATCTGCATAACAACAGCGGCGGATTGCAGACATTCCCTGGGCAAAACCCAGAAGTGGTCGCCCAACGGGCCAGTGCCCTCGGTGTTGCCGCCCTCGGCGTCAACTGCGGCCGCGACATCACCATGGACGATTGCGCCGAGATCATCCGCCGTTATCGCACTGTCACCGATTTGCCGCTGTTCGCCCGCCCCAACGCGGGCACGCCAACCAAGATCGACAATCAATGGGTCTATCCGCGCACCCCTGAGCAGATGGCCGCTGAACTGCCGAAATTGCTGGAAGCAGGCGTCTCGATGGTGGGCGGCTGCTGCGGCACAACTCCGGCGCACATCGCCGCTTTCCGCCGTGTTGTGGATGACTGGAACGCCAAAAAGCACGCGGCACGCTCTTGAGGAAAGAGCGTGCCGCGATTTGGGTTTCAAAATCGAGTGCTGAGCCGCAAGCGGCTTAGTCCTTCGTGCACATCGCCTTGATGCAGAGGTTGGCGCTGCCGTTGAAGGTCACGCCAGCGTCATTGGCCCATGCCGGCATGGTGAACTTGTAGTCATACAGGTCCTTCCATT
>DASRAT010000695.1:0-10482 GCA_035638015.1 Gemmataceae bacterium
AAAACGCGTGTCGCCTTTGAGCGTTTGCTTCTCGCCATCGCGCAGCGCCCGCAGCAGGGCGCTGATGCCCAAAAATATCAGGAGCGACAAAAGCAGAGTTTTTTGCAGTTTCACTTCGTAATTGAAGACATGGACCGCCAACACCAGCATGGTGAAACCAGCAACGGCGAAGATCACGCCGGTGCGAATGGCGAACCAGCCAACTTCCATCAGAAAGCGCGGTTTGGTCGCCGCCGTCGAGCGCTCGCGGCTGAGAGCGATAACCAGTGCGGGAATGCCGATCACCAGCCAGTTGAGCAAGGTCACCTGTTGCGGCTCATAAGGAAAGGGCACGCCAAACAGCCCGGAGGCATAAGCAAGAATGAGTAGAAACGAATAGACGTTTTTGACGAGAAACAGTTTGGCCGACCGGCGCACATTGCGAAGGATGGTCCGGCCTTCTTCAAGCGTTTCGGGCAACAGGGCGAAGTTATTGTTTTCCAGCACCAGGCTCGAAACCGTTTTGGCGGCCTGGCTGCCATCGCCCATGGCAATGCCGAGGTCGGCTTTTTTGATCGGCAACACATCGTTGACGCCGTCGCCGATCATGGCGACATGGCGGCCCATCTCTTGCAGCGTTTGCACGATCTGGACTTTTTGCAGCGGTGCGATGCGGCCGAAGACGCCACGGCTGGCGATCAACTCCTGAGCATTGGGCGACGATTGGAGCTGGTCGCCAGTCACCACGGGATCGTGTGCCAACGGCAAGTTGAGATGGCTGACGGTGGCGCGGACCGTTTCGGGATTGTCGCCGGAAATCACCTTGAAGGCGATTCCCTGGGCGGCCAGCGCTTCCAAAACCTGACCCGCTTCCGGTCGCAACTCATCGCTGAAAGCCACCAATAAAAGGGGACGCAGCTGGAAGCCGTCGAGCTTGCCGTCAAAAGGCCGCTTTTGCATGGCTTCGGCTAAGAGCAGCAAGCGCAGACCAGTGGGCAAAAGCTCTTGCCAAAGCTGCTGCCAATTGCCGGCGTTGTCGGGCATCAGGTGTGGACTCAGCGCTTCGGCCGCGCCGAGCACCAGCACGCGGTCGACGCCGCCGTCTCGAATGCGGACGGCACTGTAGCGGTTCTGCGATTTGAACGGCACCTGGTCAAGCAACTCGACATACGCTTCGCCCAAAGCAGCGTGCAATGCCATCACGCTCTTGTTCTTGCGGTCCAGCGACGCGGCGGCAAAAAGGGTCAGCAGACGTTTACCCTCGGCCTCGTCACATCCCTGCACTGCGCGGATTTGATCGAGCCGAAGTTGGTTGGTAGTGAGCGTCCCGGTTTTATCCGTGCAAATAACGTCAATGGCAGCCATCGACTCGACGGCATTCAGGCGTTGCACAATCGCTCCGCGCATGCTCATCTGGATCGCGCCAAGCGTGAAGGCAATCGTTGCGGTCAACACCAACCCTTGCGGCACCATCGAGGTGATCGTGGCCGCCATGTTGGAGATCATGTCGTCCTCATTTGTCTTGTCCAGCCAAAAGAGGAGGACGAAAATCAAACACAGCCCAACGGCGGTCCAGGTCAACAGGTGAATCAGCAAATTGATGGTCCTGGTCAACGGGCTGTGCACCAATTTGTAACCGCGAGCCGCGGCGGCGGTGCTCTGGGCAAAGGCGTTGGGGCCAACCTTGTCCGCCCGATAGCTGCCTTCGCCGGCCACGCAAAAGCTGCCGGACAACAGCATATCGCCAGCCTGGCGCCGCACGGGGTCCGATTCGCCCGTCAGCAGCGCTTCGTCCACTTCCAGGAATTTGGCGTCGATCACCATGCCGTCGGCGATGACAGTTTCGCCATTGCCCACCAGGACCAAGTCGCCGAGCACAACATCTTCGGCGGGAATGTCGCACACTACTCCATCGCGGCGGACGCGGGCCTTGGTTTGGACGAGTATGGCAAGCTTGTCCAGGTGCCGCTTGGCCTTGATCTCCTGGACCAAACCGACGGCGCTATTGACAATGGCCATGCAGCTTACGGCCCAGGCCCCCTGATACTTTCCAACATAAAACAGGGCAATCGCAGCCGGCGTGACGAGGGCGTTGAAAACCGTGAGGACATTGCGGGAGACAATGCGGCCGTAGTCCGTCCACACAGTGCGCGGCGCGCGATTTACCTGACCGGCGCGGACGCGGTCGGCAACATCGGCAGTCGTGAGGCCAAGGTAAGCGCTGTTCATGGTGCAGGAAACATTGAACACGGTTGCACAGGCACGTTGCTCAGTGTACCGTGGCAACGAGACTCTTCCACAAACTTCGGCGCTGTCATGCAATATCGCGCTTACACTTCTGCCGACCGCCAGGCTTGCTTGGCCATCTTCGACAGCAATGCCGAGCGTTTTTTCGCTCCTCATGAGCGCGCCTATTTTGAAACGTTCCTGGAATCGCCATCTGGCTTCTTTGGTGTGCTTTGCGACGATCAAGGCAGCGTCGTGGGTTGCGGCGGTTTTGGCAGCCGCGATGACGGCACAACCGTTGACCTTACCTGGGGCATGATCCACTCCAGCCGCCAAAGCCAAGGCCTCGGCAAGTTTCTTGCGTTCGCCCGATTCAAACGACTGGCCGATTTTCCAAACCTACAAAAGGTGAAAATGAACACCAGCAATGAAACCGTCGGTTTTTTCCTGAAGCTGGGTTTCCACGTCGTTGAGCACATTTCCCACGGTTACCGCCAGGGTTTGGACCGTTATGAGCTGGAAATGGTTGTGACGAAAGAGGTTCGAGCGCGGTGGATTCAGTAGCCGGCGGCACGGGTTTTGACATTTATTCGCAACTTGCCTGTTGACAGGCAGCATGCTTCGTGTATACTCTATTGAGACTGAGTCTCAATAGCACTATGTGGCAGACACGAGGTTGTTCAACAATGCCCGTCGAAACGCTACTCCCCCTGGAATTGCTGGAATCCGGCGAATGTGCTGAGATCGCTGAGGTTTATGGAGAACCGGGCTGGGTCCATCGGCTGGTGGAACTGGGCGTGCGGATTGGCTGTCGATTGCGTGTGCTCCAAGGCGGCAGCCCTTGTCTGGTCCAAATTGGCGGTTTGCGACTGAGTCTCCGCAACGACGGGCCGACCAAGATTATGGTCCTGCCCCTTGGAATTGGCGAAGCGGTCGCCTGAGGAACGCGATGCCATCCCTCGATCAGCTTCAACGTGGCCAGCGGGCGGTTGTGGTCGCCGTGAATGGGACCGACGCCATTGGCCAGCGGCTTCTGGAAATGGGGCTGTTTCAAGGGGAAGAGTTGGAAGTGGTTGGCTTCGCTCCCCTGGGCGATCCGATAGAGATTCGGCTCCGCGATTTTCGATTGAGCCTTCGCCGCACTGAGGCGGCTCGAGTGAGTGTCAATCTGACCGCATAACCCAGCACCTATGGGTGCTCGGCTCGCCCTGCAGTTCGGCTTCCCATGTTTGTTCGCACTCCCACTATCGCTCTCGTCGGCAATCCCAACACGGGCAAAACCACTCTGTTTAATGCACTCGCTGGCATGCGTCAGCGCGTCGGCAATTATCCGGGCGTCACGGTCGAGAAGAAAACCGGCCGCATGCGTCACGGAGAGTTGACGTTCAACGTCGTCGATCTACCCGGCACCTACAGCCTGGCGCCGCGCAGCCCTGATGAAATGGTGACGGTCGATGTCATTCTCGGCAAGCAAGACGGCGAATTGCGGCCCGATGTCGTAGTGACCATCGTGGACGCTTCCAATCTGGAACGCAATCTTTATTTGACAACGCAAGTCCTGGAGCTGGGCGTCCCGGTTGTGGTGGCGCTCAACATGACCGACGTGGCCGAGGCCCACGGATTGACGCTTGACATACCGCGTTTGTCCCGCCAGCTGGGCGTGCCGGTCGTGGCCATTCAAGCCAACAAGGGCAAAGGACTGGAACAGCTGAAGCAAGCGGTTGCGGATGCGGTTCAGCTGCCGGCGCCATCGAACAAGCCCGTTTTTCCCGCGTGTTTCGAAAATGAAGTCGCGGTCTTGCAGACGGTCCTTGGCAAGCAGGTTGCGCCCTTTTTGGTACGCAGGCTTTTGCTTGATGTGGGCGGCTACGCCGAGCAGCGACTGGGCGATGTGGGCGTCATGATCCAGGTGAACAAGGCGCGCCAAGGTTTGGCCCAGGGCGGTTGCCCGGTGCCCGAAGTCGAGGCCAGGGTGCGCTACCGCTGGATTCGTGAAGCGGTGGCAGGCTGCATTCAGCGTCCCGCCAAACGGCCGGTGCTGTGGACCGACAAGATCGACCGTGTGTTGACGCACAAAGTTTGGGGAACATTGATTTTCCTGGCGCTGATGTTTGTCGTTTTTCAAGCGATCTTCAGCTGGGCCAGGCCGCTGATGGATCTCATTACGACGGGTCAAGGTTGGTTGGCCGATACGGTGCAAGCTGCCATGCCGGCAGGCCCGTTGCGAAGTTTGTTGGTGGACGGCGTCATCAAGGGCGTGGGCAGCGTCCTCGTTTTTTTGCCACAGATTGCCATTCTTTTCGGCTTCATCGCCATTTTGGAAGACTGCGGCTATATGGCACGGGCTGCGTTTTTGATGGACAAGCTGATGGCCCGCTGCGGGCTGAGCGGTAAATCGTTTATTCCACTGTTATCGTCGGTCGCCTGTGCAGTGCCGGGCATCATGGCGGCGCGGGTGATCGAAAATCGGCGCGATCGATTGGCGACCATTTTAGTGGCGCCGCTGATGAGTTGCTCGGCGCGGCTACCCGTTTATTTGTTGCTAATTGCCGCGTTTTTCAGCGTCGATCAGGGATACACGTGGTGGACAGCTGGTCTCGTCATGTTTGCGATGTACAGCATCGGCCTGGTGACAGCGCCGCTCGTGGCATTGTGTTTGAAACGCTCGTTGCTGCGCGGCGAGACGCCGGCATTCGTCATGGAAATGCCGCTCTACAAATGGCCGTCCTGGCGAACGGTGCTGCAACGCATGACGGGCAGTTCGTGGCTGTTCCTTCGCCGGGCCGGCACGCTGATTCTGGCGACCATGATAATTGTTTGGGCCCTCCTTTATTTCCCGGCGAGCCATCCTGACGGCGGCAGTTTTGAGGAACGGATCGAAAAGGCGGATGAAGCCACGGCCAAAAACCAGCTGCGACGCGAGTGGTCCGAACACAGCGTTCTTGGCCAGCTGGGCAAATCGGTTGAGCCAGCGGTTGAGCCGTTGGGCTGGGATTGGCGCATCGGCATGGCGGCGATAGCCAGCTTTCCTGCCCGCGAGGTCATGGTGGGGACGCTCGGTTTGATTTACAATCAAGGCAAGGGCGAATCGGACGACGAGGAATATCGGCAATCACTGGGGCAAGCGCTCCAGGAAGCCAAACGGGCGGACGGGCGGGCTGCTTTCAGTGCGCCGGTGGCGTTATCGGTGATGGTGTTTTTTGCGTTATGTTGCCAGTGTGCCTCTACGCTGGTGGTGATCCGCCGCGAAACCAATAGCTGGCTGTGGCCGGTTTTCACGTTTGTGTACATGACGATACTGGCTTATGTGGGGGCGTTGGTAGTTTACCAGGCAGGGCATTTGCTAATGAGCTAAGCGTACTAGGGGCAAGCCGATGCAAGGAGCCAAGTATATTCTCCGTTACTTTTTTGAATGGGGCGGTGGATGCCTTTGGCCAGGCAACGAAGCGGCTTTCCTAGAATTCGAACTTGGGCCTTATGACCTATGTGAGCCTTGTCCTCTTCCTTTATCCTCCGAAACTGTTGTGCGATGCCAACAAATGGCCGAGTGGCATGATGCCTCCCTTAATTGGGATTATCCGCCAAATCCGGGGCCGTGGCGGCAAGTCGAATGCGACAAGTTCAACCGCGCCGCAGGCGAGTTGCTGTCAGTGATTAGGGCGGATCTGGGTCCCGATTTTCAGGTGATTGATGAACAAAGGCAAATCGTTGAGGATCCAGAATTGGATGAGTACTTGGCCAGTCCCAAGGGGTTTCGCCGCATTCAACAGCAATAGTTTGCTTGGAAAACGAACATGCTAGATTGGCAGCTGCTACTGGTTGCACTGATTATCACGGCGGCGGCGACTTATGTCGTTCGCGCCGGCTGGCGCGTCTTGCGCGGCGGCAAGGGGGGCTGCGCTACAGGGAGTTGCGGCTGTGCGGGCAAATCGGCCAGTTCGGGCCAGCGACCCATCCCCCTTCAACAACTGACTTTACGTCGCCGAGAACCCGGCGACGTGTGAGACTTTTCCTTCTTCGCCAATTATTCCACTTTTCGACTTGACACAATTTGCGGGAATGGTACTATCATACCCAGTTCTATACGGCCTCTTCTCTGTTCCGGCCCCGCTGTTCGGTCCTCAAGGGCAGTTCAGCGGGGTTTTTTGTTTGATGAAACCCTTTCTGTGGCCGCGGTCTCCACTATAGAATGAGCAATGCACCTGTCGACCCATCACCAACTCCGTTTCGCCGGCGTTCGCCGCGCGGGAGGCACGCGATGACTTTGGCTTCCACTCTTGGCCGTCCACGAACCGTACTCATGCTTTTGACTGATGGGCAGCTTTTGGGGCGATTCCAGGTCCGCGGCGATCAGGAAGCGTTTGCCGTGCTGGTGCAGCGGCATGGGCCGATGGTGCTGGGCGTTTGCCGCCGTGTGCTGCGCGACGATCATGACACCGAGGATGCTTTTCAGGCCGCGTTTGTCGTGCTGGCCCGTAAGGCCAGGAGCATTGCCAAACAAGACTCTGTGGCAAGCTGGCTTTACAAGGTCGCCTATCGTATTGCTTTACGCTTGCGCTCGGCCAAAGTGCGAAGGCGTGAGCAGGAGCAATTGACACTTCCCAAAGAAACCGACTCGGGGCTGGCCGATGTGGTCCGCCGTGAACTACGGCAAGTCCTGGATGAAGAAGTGCACCGCTTGCCGGAGAAATACCGGGCGCCGATTCTGCTGTGTTATTTGCAGGGCCAGACTAACGAAGAAGCGGCGGCGCTGCTGCATTGTCCAACGGGGACGATCAAGATTCGGCTCTTGCGCGGCCGTGAAATGCTGCGCAAACGGCTGGTCAAACGCGGGCTGGCGCTGTCGATTACCGCCTTGCTCGGCGAAGCGCTGGTGGACATGGCCCAGGCGGCGGTGCCGCAACCACTGATTCACGCTGCGGCTAACGCTGCTTGTGGCGGGGCGGCGCCGGCAATCGGGGCCCTGGCGTCGGGAGCGCTCAAGAGCATGTGTCTTGCGAAACTGAAAGTGGCGGCGATTGTGCTGCTGACCTTATCGCTGGCGTGCGTGGCGGACGGGATGCTCAGCAAGGCGTCGGCCTCACATGTGGCCAATGTTGGGGAAAAGATTGTGCCGCCCACGCCCGTGCCGACATTTGGCGATGGGGTGACGGTGATCAGTCAATCGCGCTAATGCAACACAGCAAACACTCGTTCCCACGCTCCGCGTGGGAACGCACTGCCGCGACGCTCCGCGTCGCAACCTTCAAACCAATAAAACAGCAAGTCAGTAATGTTCTAACGGCAATGTGAAATTGAACCCCTTCATCCAATACCTTACGGCTACTTGGCCGCTGCCCTCACATACTCCCGGAAATACCCTGAGAACGTTTCATACACAGGTTGCACCGCCGTGATAGCTCGCTGGTACTCCGCCTCGACTTCGACCACCTGCTTAGCCTCAACGCGTTTTGAAAACTCATTTTCCTCGAGCTTGTTTAACATCTCATAAAAATACTCGCAAAATCTGCGGCCGTTTGCCGCATCTGTCAATGCGCCGGCTTGTTCCAGAAAAGTTGCCCACGACAACTCTGCCCGGCGGTAGCGGAGGAACAAACATGCAACATGTTCGTCGACAGCTTCGTGCTGGTCGAGCTGCTCGAAGGGCTCGGAATAAACAAAGGTATTAATCGCTTTTACTGCGTCACCGCAGTACTTGATGGTGGCAAGATTACAAATCCATCCTGGTGCGTCCTTCGATTGCATAATGAGCTTGTCAGCCCAAAGGAAGTAATGCTTATAGTTGATGAGGCGCGACTCAACCATTATCGCGAGGCGTCGGGCATCGCGCTTGGTAATGGGGAGTTCCATTGCTGCCTCAAGGTACGGAGCGGCGGGCAACGTTTTGGCGAGGTTGCAGGTTGCGACGCGGAGCGTCGCGGCAGTGCGTTCCCACGCGGAGCGTGGGAACGAGGTGCGTGTTTAATGATTCAACATAAACTCCGAACTATTTAACAGCGCCCAAAACACATCCGCCACCGCCTGGGCGGGGTCATTGGTGCCGCCGCCGGATTCGATGTAGCGGACCATCTTGCTCGTTTCGTCCGGGCGTGGCAAGCGTGACAACACCATCAGATAGAGTGTTTCAACACGGCGGGCAGTGGGTGTCGGCGCGGTCGCGATTGTTTTCAGCGCCTCGTTGTTTTCCAGCTTGGTGTGCTCGGCCAGGAGTTTGCCGTTCATCAGGTAAAGGGCTTGCAGGATGCTGGTTTGCGTTTCGATGCGTTTGTCTTGCGAGGTGAACTTGTTGAGGAACTGTTGCCGGGGCGATTCGGCCAGGCCGCGGAACTGGGTGCGGTTGGGGTCGTTGAAGTTGATGTCCTGGCGGAAATCGGCGGCTTCGGCGAAGCAGTCGAAGAGTTGCTCGGGCATCATGCCGCGGATTGGCATCTTGGCGAAAAAGTTAATCGCGTCGCGGTTGTCCTGGCTCATGGAGACGCTGATGCGCTGGTAGGCCTCGGTCAGGACAACGGCCTTGATCAGGAACTTGATGTCGTAGCCGCTGGCGATGAAAGATTTTGCCAGTTCATCCAGCAGTTCGGGGTGGGCGGGAATGGTGTCATCGCTGGGTTCAAAGACCGGCTCGGTCAGGCTGACGCCGAAGAAGTATTGCCAGACGTGATCGGCAGCGGCCTTGGCGAAGAACGGGTTTTTGGGGCCCGTCATCCAATCGGCCAGCACAGTGCGGGTCGAGGGGTTGTCCTTCCAGTCGGGCGATTCGCCGGTGATGAACTTGGCGGCGACGATCTTGTCCGAGTCCGGGATGCGGATTTCGCCGCGGTTGAGCTTGTTGGGAACGGGGCCGCCGCCTTTGGGTTTGGGCTGCACGGGCTGTTGCTGGATCTCGGAAAAGAAGGCGGCGTATTCCCAGAATTGCTGGCGGGTCCACTTGGCGAACGGATGTTTGTGGCACTGGGCGCATTCGATTTTGACGCCAAGGAAAACGCGGGCCGAGGCGCCGGCGAGATTCTCGGGTTTGTTTTCATTAACGATGGCGAAGCCGGACGGGGAAAAGCCGCCGCGATTGACCGGGGCGGACACGATTTCGTGAGCGATCTTGTCGAAGCCATCGCTGTTGGTCAGTTTGCCGTGGAGCCAGCCTTCGAACTGGCCTTGAATGGCCTGGGCCTGGACGTTGTTGGTGCCGGTCAACAGGACCGAGCGGTAATAGTGGGTGAAGTTTGCAGCGAAGAGCGGGCTGGCGAGCAAATCGTCGACGCGTTTGGCCCATTTGGTGGGGCTGTCGTTGTCGAGGTAATCGCGGATCTCCAGGAGCGTGGGGATGCGGCCGGTCAGGTCGATGTGCAGCCGGCGGACGAGCGTAGAATCGTCGGCCTTTGGTCCGGCTTTGATTTTCTCCTTTTGGAGGCGTTTGTCGATGATTTTGTCCAGACGAGCGGCCAATGCCTGGGCATCGTTCGCAGCCGGCTGGGTTTTGGCGCCGCCTTGGGCCAGGACATGTTCAGGAGCAAGGGCCAACAACAACGCGGCCAAGCCGAGGGCTTGAGTGAGGCGTAGGCACATCGCACCGGTCTCCTTGGATTCGTGCTCGTCGCTTGGAAGAACTCCCCGCCATAGAAGACGAACGACCGCGGTAAGTCGAACGAGGCAGCCGAACCGCGGCCAAACGTGGACGATAGTGTTATCGCAGAAACGGTCGCGGTGCACAAGTCCCCCGGTTGCAAGAAGTGCGCGGGAGCATATATTTTGTTTAACCGCCACGCCAAGAGGAGCGCTCCGCTTCGCGTCGCGGCTAAACAAAGTTAACGGAGATGACTATGGCCAGTGCGGAAGCTCGCCTTCAAGAATTGAAAATCACGCTGCCCACCGTGCCCAAGCCGGTGGCGAAATACAAGATGGCGTTGCTCGTCGGCAATCTGCTTTACGTGTCAGGCCACGGGCCGGCCAAGATCGATGGCAAAAATATGGTGCTCGGCCGGCTCGGTGCTGATTTGACTTTGGAGCAAGGCAAAGAGTCGGCGCGCAGCGTTGGGCTGGCGGTGCTCAGCACTGTGCGGAATACGTTGGGTTCGCTCGACCGTGTCAAGCGGCTGGTTAAGACTCTGGGCATGGTCAATTCGACGCCGGAGTTCAAGGATCATCCGACGGTGATCAATGGTTTTTCGGAATTGATGGCGGAAGTGTTTGGCGACGATGCGGGGGTGGGGACGCGCAGCGCCGTGGGAATGGGCTCGCTTCCGTCGAACATTCCTGTGGAGGTGGAGTGTTTGTTTGAGG
>DASRAT010000696.1:0-2388 GCA_035638015.1 Gemmataceae bacterium
CTCGCGTGGCGAGCCCACCCACGGCGTTCCCATGCGGGCGCAGAGATAACCGTCCGCGGCCGTCAAAGTGTGGCGCAGGTCTGGCGGTGGCGGCACCAAAAAGCGCAGCTCATCGGCGCCGGGGACTACGCGTCCGGACAGCAGGTCGAATTGCCATGCCAGTTTGCCGCTGCGAAGCTCGAAGCCGCGGATGTAACGGGCGTCCGCTGTCCAGACCACGCCGCCACAGATGATCGGATGGCAAACCAGCCGCTGGGCCGGAGTCGTATTGGGTTTGTTGACTTTGAGGATCTCGGAATCGGAAACGCGCTCGCCGCTATCCAGCCGCACACGCCAGGCCGGGCCGTCGGCCCAAAGGGTTGGGGACAATGCCAAAGGCAAGCTGCGGTTGCGCGACGGATCACCGGCAAAGGTCGGCCATTCTTGCTCGGCGGCGGGCAAGTTTCCTGGTTTTTGCTGGGCCAACGCTTCAATGATATCCAAGTATTTGCCAGTGCGGCCTGCCAACGATCCTGTCGCGGTGGCATGCACCTTGCGGTAGGCAGCAAGCTCGGCAGGCACTGCATGCGCTTGTTCTTGAAAACACAGCGTCACCATTTGCTTGGCCCGCACCCGGGCCAAAACGGCATCGGCAGCGTCGGGATAGGCCAGCTGGCTGGCGTCAGGATCGGCAGACGCCGGTGTGGCCAGCAACCGCCACCAGTGCTGAGCTTCGGCGAAATCTCCGCGTTCGAAGGCCATTTCGCCCAGCAGCTCCAGGGCTTGCGTTGCCGGTTGGCTGAGGAAGGCATCATCTACGATCCGCCGCAGCTGGCGAACGTCACGACCTGGCAAGGCCTCGTCGAGCCATTTCTTGGCCACGCCGTCCATGCGTTTGCGATAGGCGGCCCAGACCTGCGGCGGAAGTTGCGTGATGCGTTGATGGGCGAGCCAGCGGGCCTGGACAAAGCGCTGGCCTGAGGCGAGCGGCTCCGAAGCATCCGGAATGGGAATCAGGTCGTCGCCGTGTTCGCGGATCAGCGTCAAGAAAGCGTCGGCACAATCTTGCCAGCGTTGTTTGGCGGCCAGGCGCTCGGCGTCAAGGACGCGCCCCGCGAGAGCACGTACGACTCCGGGAATCTGCACCTTGTCCGCGGGAATAATCGGGTTTTCTTGCTGCTGATGAGCGACGCCGGGGTAGGCCCATGCAGCGAGGGCGAATTGCCCCAACGCAACGACCAACCAACACCGGCCTGCACCGCTCTTCGCGCTCATTGTTCCAAACCCCTCGCACCCCGGAGCTTGCAGCCACGACCAATGGGCATGATGTTACCGCTTCTTGGCCGATTGTTGCAACAGCCAACCGAAGGAAAAAATGACAATTCCCACTGTTGACATCTTGAGCGACTCCATCAAGGTCAAACGCTCATTGGCGAGATTGCCCGCAATGGCAATTGGGAGAGTCAACAAACCCACAAACTGCAGAAATCGCCCGATGGTATAGATCATGGACACTCTCCGCCGTTTGCCCCTGTTGGTAGTGGCCCGATTCATCGGGCCTCGGGGACCCGATAAATCGGGTCACTACAAACGGTCATGGCATTTGGACACATCCGCTAACTCAAAGCTAGTAAAGCCGTTAGGGTTTTCAAGGTGCGAAACCACAGCGGCCGAGTCAGGCTTTGTCATGCCTGGCACCTTGTCCCGCCAGCCGGCGCGGCTATAACTGCTCACCAGAGCAATGCAAAATGCATAATGCAAAATGCAACCCAGGCCCATGAAGAGCCTTTCGGACTCGCCACGGCCTATGGGCGAGAACCCCGCATGTCCACAAATGCACCAGCCGGCGGCGGGTCGCGTTTGGGGCCGATGAAGGTCATCATCGTCTCCAGCGTGATGTTCACCTTCATTACTTACTGGCGCACCGCCGCGGTGGTTCTCTGCGATCTAGCCAGCACCGCTTATTACATTGGCGGCATCGTCGAATCGGCCATCGGGCCGGCGGCGCCGTGGTTCATCCTGGCGGTCATGATCTTTAGCTACGCCGTGCGATCGGTTTATATCGAAAGCTGTTCTCTGTTCGTCCGCGGCGGTGTATATCGAGTTGTCCGCGCTGCATTGGGCCGCTTTCTTGGCAAGGTCGCTGTCTCGGCGCTGATGTTTGACTATATCCTGACCGGGCCAACGAGCGGCGTCGCGGCAGGACAGTACATCATGGGCCTGGGATTCCAAATCCTCAAGCTCACTAATCCCCAGGTCTTCAGCGATCTCGGATTCACCGACGACGAGCATCGCAAGAGTGTCGCCAATTGGGGTTCGGTGGTCATCGCCTGCCTGGTGACCTTCTACTTCTTCCGCCAAAACTTGCTGGGCATTCACGAATCGAGCGACAAGGCCCTCAAGATCATG
>DASRAT010000697.1:0-4049 GCA_035638015.1 Gemmataceae bacterium
AAGTCCAGTTCGACATCGTCCCCGCCGCCCTCGGCGAGGAGGTCGTCGTCCACGGCGCCTTGGCCTTGGCCCGCAAACGGTTTGGCGGGTAGAATGTGCCGTCAGCAATACCAAACGGAGAATCAGCCATGAGCACGGCCAGTGTCAAAACCGAGCTAATGACGGCCGAAGAGTTCTATGAATGGGCAAACCTGCCTGAAAACGACAACAAATGGCTGGAGTTAGTACGAGGGGAGGTAATCGAGTTGCCATTACCCCAACGACCACACGGCGTAATTTGCAACAATGTTGCATTCCCGCTCACCGCCTATACCAGGAAAAAGAAACGCTATTACATCACGATTAATGATTCAGGTGTTTTGTTGGAGCGTGATCCTGACACCGTGCGTGGGCCTGACGTGGCGCTCTATGATGACGCCAACCGCTTTGTGGATCTGCATCCGAAGTATGGCGAATTCCCGCCGTTGCTTGCAGCCGAGGTTTTGTCCCCCAACGACCGCGCCGACCGCATCATGGAAAAAATAATGGATTATCTTCGCAACGGCGTGCGCTTGGTGTGGGTGATCGATCCGGAGCGCCGAACGGTAACTGTTTATACGCCTGACGATGGGCCGCGAGTTTTCGATGAAACGCAAACCTTGACGGGCAATAGCGTGTTGTCGGGATTAAAATGCAAAGTCGCCGATTTCTTCCAGTTGCCGGGCGACACGACGACGCCGGCCCGCAAACGAAAAAGGTGAGGGGCTATTCAACGTCTTGCGCCAACAAATCAAACGCCTCGCGCAACCCCCGCTGGCTTTCAAAAAACCGCTGCGCCAAATTGTCCATCGTCGCCACCAGTTTCAACAGATCGTTGACACGCTGGAGCCGCTCCTGTGCCGCTGGGCCAAGCGCTTCCCCCGTCAGTTCCTCGCGGCAACGCCTTAGTGTCTGCAAAATCGGGTCAATCTCACGTCTTTTCCGTTGGTTGGCCACCAGCGTGAACATCTCCCAGACATCGCTGATCGATAGAAAATACTCATGCCGGTCGCCGCGTTTGTGCACTCGCCGCACCAGGCCCCATTCGAGCAGCTTGGACAGATTCATGCTGACATTGCCGCGCGAAATGCCCAGGCGGGCCATAATGTCGTCCATCGACAGCGACGAGCCGGTAATATAAAGGAGACCGTGGATGCGCGCCATCGTCGGGCTAATGCCCCACAGGGACGCCATGTTGTTCCAGAGTTCGACAAAGTCGTCCTCGACTTTGTCCAGCGGCGGCTCGGCTTGGCGGGTTTTCATGGGTTTTAGCCTTTTCAGGAAGATGTGAAAATTGTACAAGGCCGCTTGCGGCTTAGCAATAACGCTGCATAAAACGCGATGAAATCACCTCGCATCAAAATCTGCGGCATCACCAACGCCCAAGACGCCTCAATGGCCGTCGAGGCAGGTGCGGACGCCATCGGCCTCAATCTGCATCCCGGTTCCAAACGCCATCTCGTGCCGGCAATCGCTCAACAAATCGCGCAGGGGCTGCCGCCTTTTGTTGAAGCGGTAGCCTTGTTTGTCAACATGCCCTTGGCGCAGGCATTGCCAATCGCGGAGCGCATAAGTTCCACAGTTCAATGGCATGGCGACTCCCCTCCCCTGCCGCTGCCTTTTCCGTGGCGATTCATTCCCGCGTTTAACATTGTGGATGCAGCCAGTCTTGCATCAGTAGGTGCCTACCTAGAGAGGTGCCGTGAATCTGAAAACGTGCCCCGTGCGGTCGTGTTGGATGGCCACGCAGTAGGTCAATTCGGCGGCACTGGCCAAACTGCTCCGTGGAAACTGCTTGCCGATTTCGACCCCGGCGTGCCGGTAATTCTCGCCGGAGGCCTGACGCCTGAAAACGTCGCCGAAGCGATCCACATCGTCCGTCCCTATGCCGTCGATGTCGCCAGTGGGGTCGAGAGTTCGCCCGGCCGCAAGGATCCCGACAAGCTGCGTCGTTTCATCGACGCGGTCCGGTCGGTTTGAAGCAGCGCATTCCCGTCTATAATCTCCCACGTGCAATGACAGTCCGCAACGTCGCGGCAATTCCGCTCTTTCCAGGGGAGGTTATCATGGTGCGAGGAAAATGTGCCTTGTTCGTGGCCACTTTTTTTGGCGGCCTTATCGGCTTTCTTGCGGCCTGGGGTTTACCGCCGGTTTTTTCCTCATCGCACCGGCCCCAACCCATTGCGGATCAATCATTGGTAGCAACGTCGCAACTCCAGCAAAAGGTAATAGCCAAGCAGACTGCTCCCATCGGCCCCGCCAAGAAGCCCAATATCCTCTTCATCCTCATGGACAACCTCGGTTACGGCGAGGTCGGCTGCTACGGCGGCGGCTTGATTCGCGGCGCAGCGACAACACGCATTGACAAGCTCGCCCGCCAGGGTACGAAACTGCTGAATTTCAACGTCGAGCCGCAATGCACACCCAGCCGTTCTGCATTTTTGACAGGCCGCATGGCGTTGCGATCCGGAACACAAGCGGTGCCGCTCGCCGGAGGACGCTATGGCCTTACGCAATGGGAAATCACCCTGGCCGAGTTGCTGCAAGCGCTCAATTACTGGACCGGTCTGTTCGGCAAATGGCACTTGGGCAACATTGAGGGCCGATTTCCCACCGACCAGGGCTTCGACGAATGGTACGGCATTCCGGACACTACCGACGAAAGCCAGTGGTCTTCGCAACCCGGTTATGATCCGAAAGTTGGCAACGAACCCTTCATCTACGAAGGCAAAAAGGGCGAGAAAGTCCGACAAGTGGCGCCCTTCGACCTAAATGCGCGGCCTGAAATCGACATGGACATCACCGACCGCACCATCGATTTCATCAAACGCGCCGTCGCAGCGAAAAAACCGTTCTACGCTTTTGCTTCCTACACCTTGGTGCATTTCCCCACGGTTCCGTCCAAAGCATTCAAGGGCAAGACTGGAAACGGCGACTGGGCTGATTGCCTCGCGCAAATGGATCACAATGTCGGCCGGCTCATTGACACTGTGGACAACCTGGGCATCGCCGACGACACCATTGTGATCTTCGTCAGCGACAATGGCGCCAACCACACACAGCTCCATCGCCGTGGCCACGCCGGCCCCTGGAGCGGCACCATGTTCGCACCGATGGAAGGCTCCAATCGCGTTCCGTGCATCATTCGCTGGCCGAACAAAGTGCCGGCCGACCGCGAATCCAACGAGATTGTCCATCAGGTAGACACCTTCACGACCCTCGCAAAATTCGCGGGCGCCGACATCCCCAAAGACCGCCCGATCGACGGCCTGGATCAGACCGATTTCCTCCTGGGCAAAAGCGAAAAGTCGGCACGTGAGGGCTTTCTGGTGTATTTCAATGACAAGCTCTGTGCGGCCCGCTGGCGTAATTTCACGGTCCATTATGTCTGGCAGGTCAAGGCAACCGATCCCGTGGAAACGCTGAGCGTACCGCGAGTGTTCAACTTGCTGACCAACCCGGGAGAATTTCCCGACGAGAATCTGTTCAACACGCATGCCTGGGTGATCCGGGCCACGGCACGCATGGTTGCCGATTACAACGCGAGCTTGAAAGAGCACCCGCCGATACCGCCTGGCACTCCGGATCCATATACGCCGGGGAAGAAGTAGCGAGTAAAAAGACAAGCCCCCCGGAGGGAGTGGCCGGGGGGCTTGGGGGGGCGGGACGTGGGAGGTGTCTTAGCGTCGGATCAACTTGTACTCGATGCCGTTGCGAGTGATGGTCAAGGTGTCGTTACCTGACCAGTTCAGCTCGCAGGTTGTCTCAAAGCTCAGGCCGGGGACCACCAAGGTCAATTGGCCGTTGTAAAGGCTGTAGGTTCCTTCGTAGGCGCCCTTCTGGTCTTCCCAGAGCACGGTGCCGTCGGGCCGCAGCGTCACGCCGCAGTAAACTTGCAGGCCGGTTTCGTTGGTCCACTTCTGCGTCCAGGCCCCGGTCAACATCGGGCCGTCGAAGGGCAGGCGGCGTTCGTTGTCCAGCACCTTGTCAAGGAAAGCCCGCACTTCGGTGATGTCGATGGAGAAGCTGTC
>DASRAT010000698.1:0-2854 GCA_035638015.1 Gemmataceae bacterium
TGCAGGCATAGTTCCATCCATGATTCTGAGAAGGTGAAGATGTCCGTTCATGGAAAACCTATAACCTGGTATTGACAGCGGCAAAACCTACTGTCGCTATTTGCGGCAAAACCTCGTGTCGCGTGACAGAGCCGCCTGTGCCACGACAAGATTGTGCACATTTGAATTTGGAGACCCCTATGTTCACTCGCTACATTGGCTTGCTGCTTGCTTGCGGCACCGTGGTGCTGCTCGGAGGAACCTGGGTCGACGCCCAGACACAGCCCAAAAAAGATGGACCCTTGCTGGCCCCCAAGGGCTTCGACAAGGCCCGCACCGGCATCGACAAGGGCAAACTCGAGACGCTCGAGTATGAGTCCAAAACCGTCGGCGCCAAGCGCAAGCTGGTCGTCTACACGTTCCCCGGATACAAGCAAGGCGGCAACAACTTGTTACCAATCTTTTATCTGTTGCACGGCAAGGGCGGCAACGAAACCAGCTGGAGCAAGGGCGGCGGAGCGGCCAACACCATTCTTGACAATCTCTATGCCGACAAGAAGCTGGTGCCGATGATCGTCGTCATGCCCAACGGCACCATGGACGCGGCCGCCGGTGGGAAGAAGGCCGATTTCGAAAACGAATTGCTCAAGGACATCATGCCATTCGTGGAAGGCCGATACCCAATTCAGAAGGACCCCGAGCACCGGGCCATCGCCGGCCTATCGATGGGAGGAGGCCAGGCACTGCGAGCGGGCCTGCGAAATATCGATAAGTTCGCCTACATCGGCGGCTATTCGTCGGCTCTGTTCGGCGCCCAAAACCTGGTCAGCAACCCTGCCGACGCCAACAAAAAAATCAAGCTCCTCTACGTCGGCTGCGGCGACAGCCCCAAGGAAACGCTGTTTGACGCCAACAAGGGCTTCCACAACACGCTGGAGAAATCGAAGGTCAACCACATTTGGAATGTGTTCCCCGAGGGGCAACACAATTACCAGGTGTGGAAGAACGATTTGTATGTGTTTTCGCAGATGCTGTTCAAGGACAAGAAGTAAACTCAGCCGAAATTGACCTCGTTCCCAGGCAGAGCCTGGGAACGAGTCTGTTTACGACATCGATAAGGATGGAGACAAATAATGCGCAGCGCCGTTACTTACATCCAATCCGTGTGTATCGCCAGCCTGTGTCTTCTGCTATTTGCAAGTCCGGCCCTGGCCGACGATTGGCCGCAATGGCTTGGACCTCAGCGCGACGGCGTCTGGCGTGAGGATGGCATTCTCGACAAATTTCCCGCTGGCGGTCCCAAGCAAATGTGGCAAGTGCCCGTGGGCGGCGGCTATTGCGGGCCGGCAGTGGCAAGTGGCCGGGTTTATGTCATGGATCGGCAATTGCCCAAGGACGCCGGCCCGGCGCCCAAGAACAAGATCGGCGACCCCACCAAGGGGCTCGGAAAGGGGACCGAAAGAGTGCTGTGCTTCGCCGCCGCCGACGGCAAGTTGGTTTGGAAAGAGGAATATGATTGCACTTACACCGGTCTCAATTATCCGTCCGGGCCTCGTGCCACGCCGGTGGTGGAAGACAAAAAGGTTTACACCCTTGGCGCGATGGGCGACGTCAAGTGTCTGGATGCCGACTCGGGCAAGGTCGCCTGGAGCGTTAACCTTCCCAGGGAGTATGCGACCAAATGGCCGGTGTGGGGCTATGCGGCCCATCCGTTGATTGTCGGCGACCAATTGATCACGCTCGCCGGCGGGCCGGGCAGCGCCGTCGTCGCGCTCGACAAGAAAACCGGCAAGACCGTGTGGAAGGCGTTGACCACCGAGGAAGTGGGTTATGCGCCGCCCATGCTCATCAAGGCCGGCGGCCGCGAGCAATTGATTATCTGGCTCAGCGAATCTCTCAATGGCCTCGATCCGGCGACCGGCGTCGTTTTTTGGACGCTCCCCTTCCCGGCAGACGGCAAACCGCAACGCCCCTCGGTCAACATCATGACGCCACGGCTCTACAAAGACATGCTCTTCGTCAGCAATTTTTATCACGGGCCGCTGGTCGCCAAGCTCAGTGCCGACAAACCGGAGGCGACGGAGCTATGGCGGAGCAAGAGCAACAATCCATCGAAGCCACATGGTGTCAATCCCGTGATGAACTCGCCGGTCATCAAGGACGGTTTCATCTACGGCATGTGCGGCATGGGCGAGCTGCGCTGCGTGGACCTCAAGGACGGCGCCACGAAATGGGAAACGCTGGAACTCGTGGGCGGCCGCCGCGAACAGTTCGCCACCGCGTTCTTCGTCGAGCATCAATACCGCTATTTCGTGTTCACCGAGGAAGGTGAGTTGATGATCGCCACCATGACGCCGCAGGGCTTCAAGAAAATTGACAGCGCTTCGGTCATTAAAGCCACGATGCCGTCCCGTGGCGGCCGCGATGTGGTCTGGTGCCATCCAGCATTTGCCCAGCGCTGCATGTTTGTGAGGAACGACGAGCAGCTTGTCTGTGTGTCGCTGGCCAAGGCGTGAGATACGCACCCAAGCGGACGGGATTGACACAGCCTATTGCATTGGCCGCGCGGCGGTCAATAATAGCAGTACCAGCGTCTCACCCCAAACGCCCAAGAGATTCCTGAGCTTGTGGACGACCAGCAGCGTGATCGACTGTCCGATGATTTGAAGGGCCTTTTCCAAGGCGAACTTCACTTTGATTCGCTGACGCGGGCTTTGTACAGCACCGACGCCAGCATTTTTCAGGTGCAGCCGCTGGGCGTGGCCGTGCCGCGCGATGAGGCAGACGTACAGGCGCTGGTGCGCTATGCCGCGGAAAACCAGCTGGCGCTGATTCCGCGCGGGGCTGGGACCGGCGTGGCCGGCGAATCGCTCGG
>DASRAT010000699.1:0-4870 GCA_035638015.1 Gemmataceae bacterium
CTCGGCCAACACCAAACTGTCGGAAGAGATGCTCGCCAACTGGGACTTCCACGCCGTGTCATGCGTCGGCGATAAGGTGTGGATCGTCGGACGCCCAGGATCAGCAGTTTTTTGCAGTGAAGACAAAGGCAAAAACTGGCAGATCAACAAAACTGGCCAAAATGTTCCCCTGAACGCGGTCCATTTCTTCGATGAAAAACGCGGCTGGACGGTCGGGGAGCTCGGCACCATCCTTGCCACGGCCGACGGCGGCAAGACCTGGACAATCCAAAATCGCGGCGGCAAACGGGCTGCCGTTTTGTGCGTGCATGCCCGCTCCGAGGATTTGCCTGCCGACACCGTTGCCATGCTTGGTGGAGATCAGGGCCTCTTAACGGTTGCATTGCGCGTCGCTGGACCTGATCCCAAATCTGCGGCGTTTGGCGATGCAGCCCAGGGCCAACGCTTCGCGGCCGCTCATCGCGTCGCCGGCGGTGCTTCAGGCGAGATGCTCTGGCAATTCCCCGTGCCGCAAGACTTCATCAACGCCGACAAAACCACGCTGCTCAAATTCTGGGATAGTCTGCACGGCGACCACGCCGCCCAGCAAATGCTCCGCCAATTGGTATTGGCAATCCGCATGTGGCAACCCGAATTGGTGCTGACCGATCATCCCGATCCCAAAGTCACAGGTTGCGCTGCCGGCGCATTGGTTGCCGAAGCGCTGCATGAAGCGTTCAAGCTGGCCGCCGATCCCCAGGCATTTCCGGAACAAATCGAGCAACTCGGCTTGAAAACCTGGCAAGTCGCCAAGGTTTACGGGTTGTGGGACAAACGTGACGGCAGCCATGTCCAGGTGGACAACAGCCGCGAAATCGCCCAGTTGCAAGCGACCTATGCCGAGCATGCCGCTGTCGCTTCGCGATTGTTTGATCCTTGTCCTGTCGTGCCCATGCTACGTCACTTCCGCCTGCTTGACGCCGTCAAAGCCGGCGCGCCTAAAGACTTGCTCGACGGTATCGATTTCGGCGGCGTGGGTGACTGTCGCCGGCCGGCCGTGGCTCTGGCGGAACTGGACCCCAAATTGACGGCCGCAATCAAGTCCCAACGACAGTTTGTGGCCCTGGCCAAAAACCCCGGCAATGGCTTGACGGAATCGCCGCAATTGCTTGGACAGCTGGGTGTCATGCTGGCGAAGCTGCCCGAAGACCGAGCCGCCAAGGCGGCCCACATCATTGCCAGTGAGTTCGCCAGGCAAGGCCAGTGGGAGCTGGCCCGCGAGGCGTTCATTGAAATGATCGAGCGCTATCCCCTGCATCCGCTGTCGGCGGACGCATACCGCTGGCTCATTCGCCACAACACCAGCAGCGAAGCCCGCCGCCGTCAGGAATTGGGCCAGTTTCTCATCGCACCGCAAACGCCCGCCAAGGGCGTCCTGGAGCCTGCGTTGTTCAAGGACCCCAAATCGCCAAGCGGCGTGAAGCTCGCCCCTGTCGTTCAGCAAGGAGCGTTTCTGGGCGACCCCGGCCAACTGCAACACTGGAACCAGGGCAGCCTCGCGCTCGGCAAACGCCTAAGCGGCATGAGCGCTTTGTATGCCAACGATCCGAGCATTCAGGCTTGTCTGCAATCGGCCAACCGCCGCCTCGGCAAATTCAAGGAGGCCCAGGACTATTTCAGCGCCTACTGTGCCGAGTACACCGAGGGGCCATGGCGCGAGGCTGCGCTGCAAGAGCTGTGGTTCGTCAACCGCACAGGCATGCCGCCGCGCCCTGTCGCGCAGTGCCGCTTCACTTCCAACAAGCCTTACCTCGATGGCAAGTTCGATGACGCCTGCTGGCAGGGCATCAAGCCCGTGGTGTTGAAAGACTCCCTGCCCATTGTCAAACGCGACGAGGCCGACAAGAAGCCCGGCCTGCACGAAACGGCCAAAGAGTATCCGACCGAAGTGATGCTGTCATTTGACGACAAGTACCTATACGTAGCTCTGCGTTGCAAGCATCCCGCTGGCCAGGGCGTACCCCCCGCCAAGGAACGGCCGCGTGACGCCGACCTGCGGTCTTTCGACCGAGTCAGCATCCTGCTCGACCTGGATCGCGATTACTCCACCTATTTCCGTTTGGAGGTCGATCAACGCGGCTGCGTCTGCGAGGATTGCTGGGGCGACAAGCGTTGGAATCCCCAGTGGTACGTCGCCATCAAAAGCGATGAAGATTGCTGGCAAGTTGAAGCCGCCATTCCGCTGCACGACCTGACTGGCGACCGCGTCATGCCCGGTGCCGCCTGGGCCTGCAATGTCGTCCGCATCCTGCCCGGTCGCGGCGTGCAAGCGATGTCCACGCCGGCCGGCGTCGAACCACGCCCTGAAGGCATGGGGCTGGTGCTGTTTCAAAAGGAGCAGTAAAAAAAGACAAGGAGACAAGGAGACTTGGAGACAAGGAGAAACCGGGTTTGGTCTCCTTGTCTCCAAGTCTCCTTTTCTCGTTCAATCCAAATCGAAAAGGCACATCATGGACATCACCAAATACATCGCCATCGGACTGGTGGTCGGAACCGTGAGCGGCGCGATCGGCATCGGCGGCGGCGTGTTGATGTTACCGGCAATGATTTGGATTTGCGGCATGAAACCCGCCGTGGCCGCGGGCACTTCGCTTGTGATACTGGTCCCTCCGCTAGTCCTTCCGGCTGCCCTCGAATATTACCGTCGCGGCAATGTCGATCTGACTGCCGCCCTGTTCATCGCCATCACCTTCAGCTTCGGCGCCTATGCGGGCGCCTGGCTGCGTCACGAGCACCTCTTGCCAGAAGAACTGCTCCGCCTGGGTTTGGGCCTCATCATGATGTATGCCGCATTCAACATGATTGTCATCTCCGACTCCGAGGCCACCAAGGCAGCCGGCGGCATTGTGGCAACCGTGTTCGCGTGGCTGGCCTACCTCGGCCTGCGGCTGCTCGGCAAACGAGCATTGGCCCGGCCGCAACTTATCGAGCAAATCCAACGCATGGACCAGCAAGGCCGCGGCGGGCCGGATTACCACATTTGAACAGCGACTACGCGCTCACTCGACCAAGGTCATTTGCTACAATGGCGTTGGAGACGGCATCATGACAACTGTCGAGCAACAGGTTCAACCTTTGACTGCGGGCGACAAGCTTTCGCGTGAAGAATTTCTGCGCATTTGGGAGGAACATCCGGAGATCAAATTTGCGGAACTGATTGGAGGAGTTGTTTACATGCCTTCACCGCTTTCCATCGAACATGGCGACACGGACCAAAATCTAGGCGCGTGGATGTGCTATTACAGGACCGAGACTCCTGGTACTGCAAGTGGAAATAACACAACTGCCTTTTTGCTCAACGATACCCCTCAGGCCGATGGAAACCTGCGCATATTGCCTGAGTGCGGGGGAAAGTCTCGCGTCAAAGGGAAGTACCTCGCCGGCAAACCCGAACTGTTTGGCGAGGTTTGTCTTACATCTGCTGCATACGACTTGCACCAAAAGCTCGATTTGTATGAGGCGGCCGGCATTCCCGAATACCTTGCCGTGCTCATGCATGAAAAAGAAATCCGCTGGCACGTATTGGTTGACCAAGTTTATCAGCTAATGCCTCCCGATGCCGACGGGATTTGGCGATCCCGCGTATTCCCTGGCCTATGGTTGGACGGCAAAGCATTTTTGGCCGGCAACCAGGCTCGTGTTTTCGAAGTCCTCAAAATGGGCTTGGCCTCCCGGGAACATCAAGCCTTCGTCAAAAAGCTCGCCAAAGCTCGCCGTGCCCGCTGACCTTTCCTTGCATTTCGTTTTGTGCTCGCAACTCCCCTCCCCGCCGCTAAAATGAATAGCCAACGTGCCCTGACCGTCTGATCCCATAGACCAGCGCGCTGCATCATGGCTGTCCTGACTGTTGTTGCCCCTGTTCCCGCAACTGATAACCAATTGCTGGCCCGTTGCGCCCGCGGCGACCGCTCCGCATTGGAGGAGTTGTTCGTCCGCTATCGCAGTGTGGCCTTCCGCGTCGCTTATCGACTGTTGGGCAATGAAGCCGACGCCCTGGATGCGGTTCAAGAGGGGTTTATCAAGGCACTGGTGCGGCTCAAGAGTTTCCAGGGCCGCAGCAGTTTCAAAACCTGGCTGCTCCGGGTGGTCACAAACGCCTCGCTCGACCTGGGCCGCCAGCGTGGCCGCCGCGAGGGTCAAAGCCTGGATGCGTTGAGTCACGGCGACGACGCCGATCAGGAACCGGCGACGCACGAAGAGCCGGGCCTTGGACTGCAAAGACGTGACCTCCGCAAGGCTCTGCAAGAAGCGCTGGCCCAGCTGCCCGAGGCCCAGCGGCGGACATTTGTGCTGCACGCCGAAGCGGAATTGAGCTATCGTGAAGTGGCCGACGTTCTCGGCATTTCGATCGGCACCGTGATGAGCCGGTTGTATTACACGCGGCAAAAGCTGCGTGCTCTCCTTGAGACGTGGATGAAGGGATGAACTCTTCGCACCCAAACGGCTGGACGCCGTCCCCTGAGCTTTTGGCGGCCTTCGCCGACGGCGAACTGGACCAACGGAATGCCCTGCGCCGCAACATCGAGGACTGGCTGGCTGCTCACCCCGACGCGGCCAATGAGTTGGAAGCACAACTCGAGTTGACGCGTCTATTGGGTGCGACAACGCCGGCGGAGCCTTCGCCGCACACCTGGGCCGACATGTGGGCGCGGATCAATAATTCCCCCGCGCGGCATTACAAACGCTGGCCAGCGGCCATCTTGATCGCCGGACTGGCTGCTGCCGCGGTGGCAATCATGGTGTTGCCGCTGGCGTCCAATCTCCGGCCAACCTCCAATAGTCATCAACCACCGCCGCCAGTTGCGCAATCCAATGTTCAACAGCCGCCTGT
>DASRAT010000700.1:0-8889 GCA_035638015.1 Gemmataceae bacterium
CATACACCTGGATGCTGTGATCACCCTTTAATCCCGTCACAGCAAGCATCCGGCCATCGCGGGACCAGCACATTTCTACACGCGCCTCGCCTTGAACGTCAGCGTTGGCGTCCAGAACGACGCTTCGTTTCGCAGTCGTCACATCCCAAATCCAAATGTCGCGGCGATTCGGAACCCACGACGCCAGTTTTTGTCCGTTGGTTGACACGGCGATTGCCAGCTGCGGGCTTGGCCCAGAGTTTCCTATTGGTGATTTGTCGGACTTGGTTAACCGCTCCTCAATTTTCCCCAGCGTCTTGCCGGTGGCGGTTTCGCAGACCTGAATGGTCAAGCCATTGATGAACGCCAGGGCCACCTCGTCGGTAGAAAAAACGCAGCCGCGGCTATCAGGAGGTGACCAAAGTCGTTTGGCGGTACGAAGGTCAAATAGGTTCGCGCCCTGGCCTTTTCCCAGGCCTGATACAGTCTGTATGAAATACCGGCCACTTGGCGAAAACATGCTGCCTGGCCCCATGCCGTGCGCCGCTGGCAAATCGAGGCTTCCAATTTGTTTGCTCGTTGCCAAATCAAAAATACCGAGCACGTTGTCATTATTGCGTTCCACGTATAACGAGTGGTCCAGCGCCACAACGCAATTGTCGTTTTTCCGGCCAAGCAAAGAAGCTTTCAGTTGTTTCCACGACTGAGTGTCCCACGCGAAAAGCTCGATGGCAGCATTGCTCCAGCGGTCGAATTTGCCTGAGCCGGTCTGCAACTTCAATCCGTCGGAATCGAACCGGACAGATTCCACGGGGTGACGGTGGCCCTGGAACTGGTTCAATTCCTTGCCAGCGGCAACGTCGAAAAGCACCATGCGCTCGCCCAAACCCACGACTAATGATTTGCTGTCGGGCGCGAAAGCTAAACTACTGACTGCGTGAAAACTCAGGCCAGCGGGGCCGGTAGGCAGAACGTTGACTTGTGCGTTGTCTATGGACCACACAGCGACATTGCCGGCGCCATCGCCCGCAGCGGCCGTTTTTCCGTCGGGCGCCAGCGCCAAAGCGAGAATCGCGCCGAGTCCTTCTTGTTTTTTACCGATCCGATGCCTGTACCCGAGCAGTTTTCCCGTGGCAGCCTCGCGGAGGTCAATCAATCCGTTGCCATTGTGGATTAGCAGACTTTTGCTATCGGCCGCGATGGCGGGCCTGACCCAGTCTTGCGGCTGCTGGTCCATCCGCCATCGCACTTTCGCCTCGGCCACATCGACAACAGCTAATTCATCGGCCAGTCCACGCTCCCAACCCAGATGAACGACCAACAAAGCGCCGTCTGGCGAAATCACCGCATGACTGAAAGTTTTCTTAAGCAAGTCATCATATTTGGTGAATTTTGATTCTGATTCGAACGGCCTCCAAATGCGATTTTCCACGCCCGTGGCAATGTCCCCCACCTCAACGCACCATCATGGGACACGCCAATCACTGTCTTGTCATTGTCGGTCAATGCAATTGCTCTCGGGAAAAACTCAGGAGTGGCTGTCAACCTCTGCAGTCGTTTTTTCTCAGCGAGACTCCACACCACGATGGCGTTGTCCTGGGCAACGACAAGCGTCTTGCCATCGCGTGAAAAGACAGGGGAAATGCTCTGAAAAGCCTTGCCACCGTCCGAGGCCAAATCAAAAAGCTTGCCGGAGGTGACGTCCCAAATGTTCACGTTTGTGCTGCCGCCGACGAATCCAAATGTCTTGCCGTCGGGGGCGAAAATCCCGCATTGAAAGCGAGCGCCGAAATGCGTGAAACGGGTCGAGCCCAAGCGGGCAATAACGCCATTGGGCAGCGGGTCGCCGATTGCGTCAGTGCGAGTATTGCCTGGCGGTTGACCGTGGACGCTCGGCGGTACCAAGAAAACGGCAAACAGCGCTGCGGTGTTACGGGCCAACATGGGGGACGGCTCCGAGCGGGAAGCGGATAGGCGAGCAGCTGAAGAGTAACTGGCTCAGAGCGTTTGGTCCAGTGTAATCGGCAAGGCAGCGCTAGGCGTCGCGGCTCCAACGGCGTTTGGTTCCAGGCAGCACTGTCTATTTAATTTCCGGCTTCATCTCCAAATTCTTGACCAAAAACGCCCACGTATCGGCCGCTTCTTCAATGGCTTTCGCCGTCGGCCGCCCCGCGCCATGACCGGCTCGAGTTTCAATGCGGGCCAACACAGGCGCCGGTCCCGCCTGACAGTATTGCAACTCGGCGATGAATTTGAAGCTGTGACTGGGCACAACGCGGTCATCGGTGTCGGCGGTGGTGACCAGCGTTGCAGGGTATTGCGTGCCCTTCTTCAAATTGTGATACGGCGAGATCTTGAAGAGCGCCTTAAACTCCTCCGGGTCGTCGCTGCTGCCGTAGTCATCGACCCAGTAACGGCCGGCGGTGAACTTGTGGAAACGCAACAAATCCATGACGCCGACGGCCGGCAGACAGGCGCCGTACAAATCTGGCCGTTGGACCATGCAGGCCCCGACGAGTAGGCCGCCGTTGCTGCCGCCCTGAATGGCGAGCCGTTTGGTTTGCGTATACTTACTCGAAATTAACCACTCAGCCGCTGCGATAAAATCGTCGTATGCGACCTGGCGTTTGGTTTTGACGGCGGCCTGGTGCCAATCTTTGCCGTATTCGCCGCCGCCGCGGATGCAGGCCTGGGCGTAAACACCGCCCATTTCGCACCATTGCAATTTGGAAATGGAAAAGCCGGGCGTCAGCGGAATGTTAAAACCGCCATAGCCGTACAGCAAGGTCGGGTTGTTGCCGTCGAGGTTCAAGCCCTTTTTGTAGGTGAGGAACAGCGGAATCTTGGTGCCGTCCTTGCTCGGATAAAATACTTGCTTGACCTCGTAATCGTCAGGATTGAAGCTGACTTTGGGTTTGCGGAACAGCGTGCTTTTGCCCGTGGTCATGTCGTAACGGTAAATGCTCGGCGGCGTGGCGAAGCTGGAAAACGTGTAAAACGTCTCGGTTTCCTTGCGTTTGCCGCCGAAGCCGCTCGCCGACCCGATGGTGGGAAATTCCACCTCACGGATGAATTTGCCGGCCAGGTCGAACATCTTGACCTGCGTGCGCGCGTCCTTGAGGTAGGTGCAGACGAACTGGTTGCCGACCATGTGGGCGGAGATCAGATTCTCCTCGGCCTGCGGAATGATCGTCCCAAAACGGACCGGCTCCTCTTTTAAGGCGAGGTTCACCGCTACGACCTGACCGCGCGGCGCGTTTTTGTCCGTTTGAAAATATAACGTGAACTGGTCATTGCCGATGAAGTCATATTTGAAATCAAAATTGTCGATCAACTCGACGGCCTTGGTGTTAAGATCCTTCGGGAATTTCAAGGTAATGCGATAGCGACGATCCGTTCCCTTCCATGTCGCAATCACAAGGTATTTTCCATCTTCGCTGACGGATGACGAGAAACCCCAATCGGGATGATCGGGCCGTTCATACACAATTTTGTCCTCAGCCTGCAGCGTGCCGATCTTGTGGTAGCAAAGCTTGGCATCGAATACCAACCCCTGGAACTTTTCGCCCTTCTTCGGCTCGGGATAGCGGGTGTAAAAGAAACCCTTGTTGTCCGGCGTCCAATCAGCGTCGGTGAACTTGGTCCACTTCAACTCATCGCTGAGCTTCTTCCCGGTGGTGACATCCATGACGCTCCAGGTCGCCCAGTCGGAGCCCGCGTCGTTGATCGCATAAGCAATCAGGTTGCCGTCCTCGGAGACGGACAGGCCGCCCAGGGCGACGGTGCCGTCCTTGGACCATTCATTGGGATTGAGCAGCACACGCGGCTCGCCGTCGAGCTTTTCCTGGACATAAAGCACAGCCTGGTTTTGCAGGCCGTCGTTTTTGGTGAAGAAGTAACGCGTGCCGGCTTTCATCGGAGCGGAGTAACGCTCGTAATTCCACAGCTCGGTGAGGCGTTTCTTGATGGCATCGCGCTGCGGGATCGCCTTGAGGTAGGTCTCGGTCACCGTGTTCTCGGCCTCGACCCAGTCGGCGACCTCTTTGGAGGAACGCACATCCTCTTCAAGCCAGCGGTAAGGATCGGCGACCTTGACGCCATGATAAACATCGACATGGTCGATACGTTTGGTTTTGGGGTATTGCGGCGGATCGTCCGCGGCGAGGGTGGTGGCCACGATGCCTCCTGCAAGAAGAAACGCAACAGCGGAACACAATGAGCGCATGGGAAATACTCCTTCATGGCGAAGTGTCGGCAACTTGAAGATGATGTAGTGAAAATGAACGACGCTGGCGCGATCAGATGCACCCTTTATCGAAGCCGCAAACGGCTCGCCAGCTGCAAGCTTAACAGTTGCCGCGAATTAACACGTTTGTTAGCACAATAACGCAAAAGTTGGCAGGTCCGGCCGCAGTTCTTGCCCAGGCCGCACAATCAGAGCACCATAAGTGCTGTCAAATTTTGAGGTTGTGATAAACCTTGCGGAAATTGCATTGCGGATGGCTTTATGGCACTGGAAATGCACTGTAGATTGGCCATCTGCTAGTGAACGCTAAGGCCCGACAAGTTAAGCTTGTCATACCGGAACAAAGAAGACGCACCATTTGCCAGGAGGCCGCATCATGAGTCGCTCCGATTATCGCACCCTGTTGAACCATGGCCGCAAGGCTGGGCTGAGCACCCGCGAGCTTTATAGTGCCCTGGCGACAAGGCCGCCGGAAGCCCATGACAACAGCAACCGCCTGGCGGACGGCAACGGCTTCGTTTCGGACTACACGTTGGGCGGACACCGCGTGTACCGACCCGTCACGGGTGGGGGGCCGGCGTAGAGAAGAGTGGCAACCCTACAAAAACGGCCCGCAATGCAAAGACGGGGTGCATAAAACACCCCCACTGGCATTGCGGGCCGCATGTGTTTTACGTTTGTTAAAAATGTGGGACGGCCTTCCCAGGCCGTCCGTAGTGACAAGGACGGCCTGGGAAGGCCGTCCCACCTTGCTAGCCGTCCTACATGCCTTTTTGGAAGTCCTGGCTAAATATCCCGCCGGCTGAATTGAATCATCCCCACCGCCGCGATGCACAGCGACAGCAGGCCAGCGCCCCACCACAGCTTGACCACGGTTCCCCAATCGTATTCGCCACGCAAAATGTTGGGCAATGTCTTCAGCGCCCGGTCCGGCGACCAGATGTGCCCCGGCAACAGCGACAGCACAAATCCCGAGCCGTAAAGCACCAGCCATAACGCGGCCACGCTGAGAAGCGTGCTGTTGGAGATGGCGCTAATGGTCACGCCGCAGGTGACCACGATCATCAACATGGCAGCCACGGTCAGCAACGCAACCAAACTGCCCATGACCGACATGTATTGGTCGTGCAACAAGAAGAAGCAACCCAGCAACACTACAGTTGCCATGGCGAAAAAGGTGCCCAAAACCGCTACCAGGCGGGAGTGCCACTTGCCCAGGAAGTATTGGTGCCGGCTAATGCCGCGACATAACACTGAATCTGCCAGGGTGCCGCGTTCCGCCGAGATGCAGCCGGCCGTCAGCACAATGATCAGCGTTACGCTGCCCAGAACGATCCAGCGCAGCAGGTCGCTCATCATTTCGGAGGCGGGCTGGACCAAACCGGCTTCGCGGTAAGCCCCGAAGCGATAAAGCAGGTAGCCAACCGCAGCCGACAATGACAAAAGCACCCAGACGCGGTAGATCCAGCTCTTTAAGGTCTGGTGCAGGTCCATGTGGAGTACAGCCCAGTAGGGCAGCAAACGGACCGGTTTGAACGACTTGGCGGGGGGTGGAGTAATGATGGCTTCCATGCCTTTTATTCCTCATTCTTGCACTTTAACGAGCCGCCGGGCTTGTCCCGGCGGAGTCAGGCGGGGATAAACCCCGCCGCTCGTTTGTCAGTTCTTGAACACAATGTTTAATTGATCGGACAACCGATAGCCGGCCAGCACCATGCGCCGAGCCGCGACTTCATCCGCCCTTTTCTGATATCCTGCGGGCAAGGCCGGCACATCAGCCGCGTTTTGCCCGCCCATGCCGCCGGATTTGCCCGCCGCCTTCAAAAACCCGCCGTCATCGCCCTTGTAAACAACCGTTTTGCACAGCTCCAGACTCTCCTCGGCCCAGGCCAAAAACTCGGTTGCCTTCAACTCCGGCAGCTGCTCGCGTTGGTATTGCGGGTCTTTCAGCATCTTGGCCACCATGCCTTCGACAGCCGTGAAATTGCCCTCGCCACGGAACAACAGGCCGTCCCAATAGGCATGCAAATTGATGGTCCTGGCGTCGCCCGGCTTGGCCTTCACAATGATCAGATTGCCGCCTTGATCGCCGCCCGGAGGCGCGAAACCGGGTGCGAACGTTTCTTTGGTTGCCATCAAACCAACCGCATGCAACGGCTGATGCAAATCGCCAACCAGGTGAAACAGCCAACAAATGCGAACCGCCTTGTCATGATCCGATGTGTCCTCGGCCAAAAGCAGCTTCATTGATTGTTTCAATGCCGCGAGCACGTGCCGTGGTTCGCCTTTGCTGTCAAATTCCGGCTCCAGCATTTCCTTGCGAATCTTGGCTTCGTCAAACTTGCCAGCATCGTTGGGATGAATGTAGGGCAAATCGATATAGTGCCAGACGCCCTTGTTGTACTTCGATTGAATGGCGTTCGCGTCCGTGGCCGACAGCCCTTCAGCCTTCGGACCGCGAACCCAGTCGGACCACGTCGCCGCACGCAAAAAAGCCCATTCGCTCGCAGGCAAACCCTTGGGCGGATTGGCGGCCAAGTAAATGTCGTAATGCGGATGAGCCCTCAGGATCTTGGTGACTTGCAGGCGTTGCTTGTCGTCCAATTGCTTCCAGGTGATGCGGGCGATGGCGTGGTGCCCGGAGGCGCTCCAGGCCAAGGCGGTACGTGGTATGCATGCAAGCGTCACCAACATCAAGGCTATTGCAAGGTTGCGCATCGAAGGTTCCTCATCGGGAATGCAGGTGCGATTTCACTCGATGTTGAACTATGAATCGTCGCTGTAGATTACATGAAAACCCAGCGAAGTCGGCGTGAGCGAGTCAGAAATAGAAACCGGATAACGACAGAGATGCCAAATCCCAGATGATAAATGTCGCCGGCAGTTCGATTGCAACCATGACGCAGGCCAGCAAAAACAAAAAATCGTTGGCCCGTGAGAGATAGATGAACATCCCAACGGCAACCAAGTTGATCGCCATAAGACAATGAACGACCGTTTCAGCCACATCCGCTCCCGGCCGCGGTTCCAAGAAGATTTCCGTGTAATACTGACTCCAAAGCAATGCCATCGTGCCGGGAATGGCCCACATGGCAAGTGCAAACAACCACCAACGGCCAGATTTTAAAGTCATGGCTTTTTGTGCTTATGCCGCTTCCGCGTTCCCTTGATACGCCCGCGCAAATCCGCGCGACTCTTCCTTCTCCACCAAATCCAAAAACGCCTGCTCCGTCTGCTGCCCCACGCTCCGCATGCTGATCAGCGACACCTTGTTGTCCGACAACGTCATGAAAACATTGGCCAGCGCCGAGGTGTTGTTGGCGTCGTCCCCCATCAGCATCTCCAGGCGACGGCTGCGCAGAATGACCGATTTGAACTCGTTCATTTGCTTGATCCCCTGCACCGCCTTGGCAATTCCCTTTTGATCGCCTTCCAAATCCAACTCGTAATGGTTGCGGCGCATCCGTCCTTTGAGATCTTGCAAGGAACCGAAATAAATCAAATGCCCGCGGCTCAGCACCGCCGCATGATTGCAAACCTCGTCCACATCCGTCAAATTATGGCTGGAAACAATCAGCGTTTTCTCTTTCGCCAGTGACTTGATCAAATCCAGCATGCTGCGCCTTGCTTCGGGATCGAGGCCGTGCGTCGGCTCATCCCAGATCAGCAAATCCGGCTCATTAATCAGGCTCGTCGCCACGGCCAGGCGTGCCGTCATGCCATTGGAAAACCCGTCAATCATGTCACCCGACGCATTGAGCAGATCGACCGCCCGTATCAAAGACGCCAACCGCGGCTTGCGAACGCTCGCCGGCATGCCAAAAAGCCGGGCAATATAGTCGAGATAGGTGATCGGCGTCATGCCGCGTGGAAACTGGGGATTGGTCGGAATGTAGCCGATGCGGCAACGCAGCGCCGCCGCGTTGGGACACATGGTTTTGCCGAACAGCTTCACCCAGCCCGCGGACGCCCGGTGCAATCCGAGTATCAGACGCAGCAGCGTCGTCTTGCCGGCGCCATTGGGCCCAAGCAGGCCCAACACACAGCCGGGTTCGAGTCGCAGGGTGACATCATTGAGAGCAATCTGGCGGTTCTGGTAAAGCTTGGTAAGCTTGTACGTCTCCACCACCAAATCGCTGGAATTCTCGGCCACGAGGGTCCCTCCTCGCTGGGAGTCCAAAACAGCCGGGCATTGTAGCGGGGGGGCGCAACGCTTCCTATAGCAACTCCCCTCTCCCCATTGTTACGTCCCCGCCGCTGCCTGCGCTAGCGTATCAGCCGCGTGGGCGTGCCCCCGCCTCGCTGCGGTCAGGCGCAGACTTAGCGCCAACGAAGTGACGCCGGACTCGCGCCCGGGGGTCATCCAGGCGTAGACTGTCCTTTCCGAAAACTGGTCAGGCACAACGGTGTATGACCCATTCCTCGGAAGGCACTAAGCGTTTGAAGTCCGCCTGCCTACGCGGGACAACTTCGGGGCTTTCACCCGACCCGTCATCATCGCCAACGCCGACTTGGGGGCGTTAACCGAATTGTCAAGGAGCGCTACCCACCGGTCCCATGCGACCTGAAATGACCCCGGTCATGCAAACCAATGTGCCAGTCTGCATACGGTCAGCCAGCCTCCACGCCTTTTGAGCTTTGTTGCGCGTCGTTGTTTTTGGTCC
>DASRAT010000701.1:0-3082 GCA_035638015.1 Gemmataceae bacterium
GCCTTCCCAGGCCGTCCGGAACCAGGACGGCCTAGGAAGGCCGTCCTACAAAGCAAAGCGAAGGCAAATCCGCCAGGCTAGCGTCGATGAAGGTGTGATGCCAAAGCTGCGTGGCAACCACGGACGCCAGGCCAATTTCCACCGAGATTCTCTTGCCGCTCTGGGCCCGCAAACTCCGGTAAGCGTGCCTCCAAGTATAGACCGCTTTAGGATCGAAGTAGCCGGTGCGCCGCAAAGACTCCTCGCTGAGCAGATGTTCGACGTATGGCGGTGCGTTGTCACCATAAAGACTGTCAAACGGCGCCACGAAATCGGACTTTGGACGCTTGGCGATGTCGGCCGGCAACCAGCGGGCGGCGACCTGGCGGAGCAGGTACTTGTCACGCAGCCTGCGCAACTTCCAATGTGGATGCAAGCTGGCGCTGAAAGCCACCACGTCTTCGTCCAGGAACGGAAAGCGAGTCTGGACCGATGCGGCCATGGCAATGCGGTCGCCCTTGGCAAGAAGCTGCAAGCCCGGCAAATGGACGTTGGTTCCCAAATACAAGTCTTGATTCAAAGGATGCCAGTGCTTCATGCGCTCCAGATTCAGCGACAGGTCTTCATAGGCAATGTGCCCGTTCAGAGCGTCGTGCATGTCGGCGCTGTAAAACCGCGTGCGCGACATGCTGACCAGGCCATAGAGATCAAGCCAGGCATGATGGCCGCCGGCCAGGGATTGGATGCGTCGCACATTGGACCATGGAATGTGCGGCGAGGTGAGCTTGAGATAAGCTCGCCGCAGCCATTGACTGGGACGAATGCCCGGCAGCCAATCGAAAATGCTCAGCATGCGATCGATTTTGAACCACGGGTAGCCCGCGAACAAATCGTCCGCACCGTCGCCCGCCAGGGCAATATTAAACCCATGCTGACGGACGCACTCGGCCGCGAGCAACAAGGCGGAACACGACGTATCCGGCGTAGGATATTCGGTGGCCCGGATCACACGCGGAAACGTCTCCACGATTTTCCGCACGTCGCACGCTATGATCACCGGCTCGGACCCGCTGGCCCTTGCTGCCCGCAGCGCCCGCTCAGATTCGTCCAGATGGGCCAGGTCGAGACGAATGGTGAAAGTCGGTATCGCCGAGCCGCTTGCTTTGGCGGCCAGCGCGGCAATGGTGCTGCAATCGATGCCGCCGCTGACGTAAGAAGCCACCGTTTCGCCGGGACGCATTCGATTGGCCACCGCTGTCTGCAGCTTGTTTTGCAATTCATCCGTCAGTTTTTCAGTGGCGCCGTCGCGTTCATCGCCGCAGTCAGGGAAGTCCAGATCCCAGTACCTTTGCACGCGCGGGACGGCAGCTTTGTCGGAGAGCTGAGCGATGAGGTAATGTCCCGGCAGCAAAGCCTGGACATTCAAAAAACAAGTGCGTGCGGCCGGCGTCCCCATGAACGTGAAGACATGATCGAGACCGCGACGGTCCACTTCCGCACGGACCAGTCCGGATGCCAGCAAAGCCTTGATCTCGGAAGCGAACAAGAGCAAGTTGCCGCGCTGGGCCCAGTAAAGCGGTGTGATGCCTACACGATCGCGGGCCAGCATTAGACAGCGTTGGCGGCGATCCCACAAGGCAAAGGCGAATTGACCGCGCAGGCGCTCAAGCAAATCGGCGCCATGATCCAGCCAAAGATAAGCAATTAATTCCGCCGTTGAGTTGGTTCGCAGCATATGCCCGCGGGCTTGCACCATTTCGCGAAGCTGTTGGGCATTGAACAACTCACCCTGGCACACCGCGGCAACCATGTGCTCGGCGCTAACAAAGGGTTGCTGCTCGGGAATGGTATTGGTCTTTAATCCACGCCAGGCCAGGCCAACGCCAGCGTTTTCGTGAAACCCTTCCGCATCGGGGCCGCGGTGGTCAAGAGCATGCGCCATTTGTCTCAGTGCGGCAGATGGCAGGGACTGTCCACCGAGCAAATCGACGATTCCCGCGATGCCGGACATCCTTCGTTCCCTTGTGGGTTGAGACCGAAGGCGTGCCTGGCAAGAGGCCCCTTCTTAAATTAAGCCGCCAGGAGTTTGGCACGTAAGACGGCCTTCCCAGGCCGTCCGGGACGGCCTGGGAAGGCCGTCCTACAGGTCGCGCCAGCTGGCAACAGCAATGGGATCAATGGTATGCGAATTTCGCGGAAAAAACAGGGCCAGGTCATGCGGCGCGGCGCTCCGAGCAGGCGTGCAACCAGGCTTCGATAAAGGCATGGTGAGTAAAGAGTTCCTCGGCCCGCCGTTGTCCTGCCTCACCCAAGCGGCGCCGTAGCGCCGAGTCATCCAGCAAAAGCCGCGTCTTTTGCGCCAGCTCAATCTTGCTGCCCGGATGCACGAGGAAACCCGTTTCCCCGTCGACGATAATGTCTGCCAGGCCCGGCCAGCGTGCCGCGATCACCGGCAATCCTGCCGCCATTGCCTCCAGCGCCACGCCCGTGCCGCTGTCGCTAAGGCTCGGCACCCATGCGAGGGCGGCCTGAGCGAGCAACGGCTCGATGGTCGTAAACTTGCCGGTGAAGTGAATGCGCTCACGGAGGTCGGCCCGGGCCGCAAACTCTTCCAACCGGCGACGCTCCGATCCTTCGCCAGCAATTGTCAATTCGGTTTCACGGTCGGCGAAATGGAGAATGTCAAATGTCCAAATGGCCTCGTAAAAACCCTTGTGCGGCTCCAATGCTCCAGCACAAACGATGCGAGGCGCCGATTCTTCAACAGCTGTGGCACTCTTGCAGAGCGGGTCTCCAGACCCGTCCGCCTGCTCGTAATGGAGGCGCACACCAGGCCGGACAACGCGCAGCTTGCCGGACGGCAACCCCATTGCCTCATATCGCAAGGCTTCAGCATCGTTTGCGACCAACACGCGGTCGGCGCGTCGCAGCAACCACGTCTCAAGACGGGACAGTGATGCACGCCGGCGATTGGACGGGATCGGCCTGCGGACCACCAGCGCCGCCTGACGTTTCGGCGCCGCCAGGCAAGCCGCACTTAATGCCTTCAATCCCCAGGCGGTTATCACATCGGGTTGAAACTCACGAATCGAGGCGGCCAGCT
>DASRAT010000702.1:0-3949 GCA_035638015.1 Gemmataceae bacterium
GGGCCGTTCATGCTGCGGGGCCGTGAGCGAAGCATTGGTCCATGCTGGCACGTTCAGTAAATCGCTCATATAAGGATTATGCGTGATGCGCAGGCACTGGGGATCGTGAGCAATTGCTACTCCAATCGGGACGATGTTCAGAATGGTCTGCAACTCATCCGCCCGCCTTTGCAACTCATGGTTGAGCCGATTTATCTCTGCCTCCGCTCGTTGGCGTTCACGAGCTTCCGCACGCAAGGTTTCATTGGCCGCAATCAGCTCGGCTGTCCGCTCCTTGATTTCCCGCTCCAGTTCCTCTGGACTGCGCATCGCCAGTGCTTTTGGCACAATCGGCACGAGGGCGATGACCGTTCCCCATGAGATGATGGCCGTGAGCAACTTGATGACTCCGGCCAAACGATAAAGCGGGTGCCAGAAGATGATGGCTTCCATGAGGTGTGTAGTGCCGCAAGCCAGGATGAAGGCGCCAAACAACCAGAAAACAGACCGAAAAGGGATATCCCGGCGGCGCAGCACGAAGGACACGAGGATGCAGGGAATTGCAAAATAGGCCGACCAGACTCCAAGGTCGGACAGAATATGCAGCCAACCATGCCCCGCGGTCCACCGACCGCAATGCCAACGGGCTGGGAAATCCGAGGTATCAAACAAGTGCATCAAGAAATCGAACATCGGTCACACCTCGCGCAAGCAGCATCAAGGAAATTGTACTGAAGGTCCTTAAAGAAGCTGCGAGGGCTTCATGGCACCTGGGCACGGTCGGTTGGCGGCAAAACGCTTTCCATACCGGCAATTGTCCAGAGCTTCTTTTTGCAACACGCTATCCAGGGGTGGTGTCCTCCGATCCCGCTGCTCCGCCGATTGGGCATCCGGACCGCAGGCGAAATTGACGAAGAAAGATATGCATTAAAAGCCCTACGCGGGGACTTTCGCCATGTTCATGGCCAAGGCAGCGTCGAGCAAGCGCTCGCGGCTGCTGAAAGTAATTAATCTTGTGCAATCGTCGTGACGTGCGGCGCTGGCGGAGTGCTGTCCGCAATTTGAAGTGCTTTCTCAAGATCAAAGCAAGTCGATACGCCGCCTGGACAGCGCGCTGCTGTGCAATATGCGGCTTGAGTCATGTATTCGGGCGGCAGCACCACTGCGGCGAGCGGCGTCTTGGAACCACCGGAAGGTGCACATAACTAGCGTTCGGCTCAAGTTTTACGTCCAAAGCGGGCGATGGGATTCGAACCCACGACGTCCAGCTTGGGAAGCTGGCATTCTACCACTGAATTACGCCCGCACAGGTGTTGATGAATTGTAACGGCGGTGCGCGGTGAATCCAACAAAAAACCAAGCGGAGCCGCCGTAGCTCCGCTTGGTTGTGATTGGCTGACATTCACTCGGTTTACTTCACGGTCCACATGTAAAGCGTATGCGTCCGTTCGGGACCCATGAATTCGACGGTCTGGTCAGGCTCCCAATTGGGGAACTTGAAATCGTGCGACACGATGCGGCAACCTTTGGGCAGGTCCTTCTTGGCGATCGTTTCCAGTTTGCCCATGAACTCGTCGAGCATGTAGAGCATGACGACAGTGGTCTTGTTGAGGTCCTTGGCCGGCACCTTCAAGGCGTCACCTTGGCGAATTTCGACCATGCCCTGTTTGATTTCCATTTTCTTCAGAGTTTCCTCGCAATCCTTGATGCGGTCGGGGTCGATATCCACGCCAAGACCCTTGGCATTGTATTTTTTCGCGGCGGTGGCCACGACACGGCCGTCGCCGCAGCCAAGGTCCACCACGAAATCCTTGTCCGTCACCTTGGCCATGTCCAGCATCTTGTCGACGACTGCTTGCGGCGTCGGCACGTAAATGATCTGGCAGGTGATTTTGTCGTTTTTGTCCTGGCCGACAACAGCGGTCTGGCTGGCCAGCAAAGCGCAGCCCACCAGGGCTGCCAATCCGATCAACAGACGAGTGCGAGTCATGGGTGCATCTCCATTAAGTAGGGTGGGTGGAGTCTACGGAACCCACCAAAATCCTCCGGGCGGGCTAAACCCACCCCCTTTTTTCGCGCATTAGTGGTGGGTTTCACCCACCCTACGCCTTTTTATTAGGCCATGGCGGGCACGCCGACTTCCTTCGCCAACGCGGCGGCTTTGTCGGTTCGTTCCCACGAAAAAGCTTCCAGCTCGCGGCCAAAATGGCCGTGACGGGCGGTTTCTTTGTAAATCGGGCGACGCAAATTCAACGTCTCGATGATTCCCTTGGGCGTCAGCTTGAAGTGCTTGCGGATCATGTCGGCCAGTTGCTCCTCGGTCAGGCCGTTGTTCAGCGAGTTGCTGGTGGTGACCCAGATGTTGAGCGGATCGGGATAGCCAATCGCGTAAGACAATTGGACCTCGCATTGCGTCGCCAGTTTGGCTTTGACGATGTTCTTGGCAATGTACCGAGCCATGTAAGCGGCCGAGCGATCCACCTTGCTGGGATCCTTGCCGCTGAAGGCGCCGCCGCCGTGGCGGCCACGGCCGCCGTAAGTATCCACAATGATTTTGCGGCCGGTCAAACCGCAATCGCCGTGCGGGCCGCCGGTCTCGAAACAGCCGGTCGGGTTGATGTGTACACGAATATGATCGTCATCCATATCCGGACTGGTGCCGGGCGGAATGATTTTGAAATTGCCTTTGACCAGGTCCTTCCACTCGGCCTTCAGCGTCGGAATGATGAGTTTGTCCAGGATGACCTGGCGGGCCTCGTCGGAGAAATAATCCTTGCCGTTCTTCTTGGCCATGACGCTCTTGTCGTGCTGCGTAGAGATGACCACGGTGTGAATCCGATGGGGAGTGCCGTCAGCTTCATATTCGACCGTGACCTGGCTCTTGGCGTCGGGGCGGACGAATTTCAATTCACCCTTTTCGCGAAGCCGGGCATGGTTCTCCATGAGCCGGTGAGCCAAATAAATCGGCAGCGGCATGAGCGTGCTGGTTTCGTTGCAGGCGAAACCGAACATCATACCTTGATCGCCGGCGCCGCCCAGATCGACGCCCATGGCGATGTCGCCCGATTGCTGGTGCAGGTGAGACAGCACCTGGCATGTGTCGGCGGCGAAGCCGATGTCGGGATCGGTGTAGCCAATGGCACGAACCATGTTGCGGATGACGCCGTCGAGCGTTTTGCGGCTCAGATCGGCCTTGGTGGTGATCTCGCCGGCGACGACAACCAGATCGGTGGTGACCAGCGTCTCGCAGGCGACGCGGCTGGTCGGGTCGGCGGTCAGGCAGTGGTCCAGGACGGCGTCGCTGATTTGATCGGCCACCTTGTCGGGATGGCCCATCGACACGGATTCGCTGGTGAAGAGGTATCGGTCCGTACTCACGGGAATATTCCTTGTAAAAGGGGAGCAGCAGGGTTGGAGAGATTATAGGAGAAGGGCGCGGGGAGGGGCAATAGTTGACCACTCTAAGCGGCGGCCAGGGTGCACGAGCCGTTTTGCGCGCCGCCAGGAGGTTGTTTTGCTCCGCTGTGCCAACGTTGCTTTCAAGCGCCTAAATCAATAACGAGCGGCGGGGTTTATCCCCGCCGGGCCGCGCGGTGCCCCCTCCTCGCTGCGGTCAGGCGCAGACTGAGCGCCAACGAAGTGACGCCGGACTCGCGCCCGGGGTGTCATCCAGGCGTAGACTGTCCTTTCCGAAAACTGGTCAGGCACCACAGTGTATGACCCATTCCTCGGAAGGCACTAAGCGTTTGAAGTCCGCCTGCCTACGCGGGACAACTTCGGGGCTTTCACCCGACCCGTCATCATCGCCAACGCCGACTTGGGGGCGTTTACCGAATTGTCAAGGAGCGCTACCCACCGGTCCCATGCGACCTGAAATGACCCCGGTCATGCAAACCAATGTGCCAGTCTGCATACGGTCAGCCAGCCTCCACGCCTTTTGAGCTTTGTTGCGCGTCGTTGTTTTTGGTCC
>DASRAT010000703.1:0-6554 GCA_035638015.1 Gemmataceae bacterium
ACCGCCGCCGCCACCACCACCGCCGCCAGTCGTTGTCGCGGCCTTTACGCTGACAGTCGTGCTGATCTTGAGGAGGGGATTGGTCAAATCCGCGACTGTGATGGTTTGGTTGCCAGTCGTGCTTAGCGTGACTGTGAAGCTGTGGACGCCCGCGTCGGCACTGTTGAACGTGTAATCCGCGGGGAGACCGGCGATGCCGGCCGTGTTGCTGAAGTGGATCGTGCCGAAGTAGTTTTTCACGGTGTTGCCGTAGGCATCCAGGACGGTGACTTTTAGCGTGAATGGCGTGCCCGCGGTGATGTTCGTCGGGACGCTGAGCACAAACTTGGAAGCGGCCGCGTTTGTCACTTCGAAGTTTGTGATCGTCGCCAGGGTGGCGGCATTCGACGCGTCAACCACATTGACCGACCACACGGTGGCGTTGGGCGTCGTCGTCTTCAGGACGACTGTGAAAATGTGGATGCCGGCGTCGGCGGCCGTGAAGTTGTAATCCGTCGGCAACCCGGCCTGGACATCGGTGCTGCTGAAATGCACTTTGCCCTTGTAGCCCGTGACGGCGTTGCCAAATGCGTCCACCGCCTTGACGGCCAGCGCGACCTGGTCGCCTGCCGTCAGGAGAATGTGGCCATGGCTGTCCGTGGGATTCGGCACCGAGAGACGATAACCGACGAAGGCGGCGGAGGAGACGGAAATGCCCATCTGGCTGCCGTAGAGCGCTCCAAACGTATCACTGACACTGATCGATTGGGCGCCGGAGGTTCGCAACGTCGCACTGAAGCTGTGCACGCCGGCGTCCGCCGCGGTGAACGTGTAGCTGGCGGGCAGGCCGGCTTGCATGTCGGAGCTGGAGAAGTAAATCGTGCCCACGTATCCGGTGGCGATTTGGCCAATCGTGTCGCGGACGGTGACCACAAAGTTCTGCGTCAGGCCGGCGGTGGTGGCCGGGTAACCCGCGACGGCAAACAGCGCCGCGACCGGAGGCGTCGCGTCACTGGACATTGTGCCCGTGAGGGACGGCGTTGCCACATCCGTGGCGGTGACCGTTTGCGTTCCCACGGTTAAGAACGTCACATTTACGGTGGCGGCGCCATTGACCAGGGCCGTATCCGCGGGCAGCACGGCACTCGGGTCTGAACTGGTGAAGTGAACGACGCCCGTGTAAGCAGTGGCGACGTTGCCGTAGGTGTCGCGGGCAACGACCGTGACCGGCCTGGCGACGCCGATCGAACCGCCGCTGCCGGCGAGCGTCAGACCTGTGACAGCAGCGGGGCTGACATCAACGAATGCCCCGCCCTTGACCGTGCCGCCAACCTCGTTAGCGCTGACGAAGATCGACCCGGCCGTCTTGAGCGTGACCGTGAAGGTGTGGACGCCGGCGTCCGCGCTGGTGAAGGTGTAGTCGGCAGGCAGCCCGGCTTGTGCGTCCGCGCTGGAGAAATGAATGGTGCTCGTGTACCCGGTTCCCACGCCGCCCAGTGAGTTTAGGGCTGTCACGGTCACATTGAACGTGTCGCCGGCCGTCGAAGCGGTCGGGGCAGTAACGGCGAGGTTGCTGACCGCAGGCGTCACGGTGACGGTATTCGTCGAGGAGGACATCAGGGGCGACGCCACGGTCACCGTCTGATCGCCAACCGTGATCAAGCGAACCGAACCGGTGAAGGCATGCGTCCCCGCGTCGGCCGCCGTGAAGGTGTAGGCGAACGTCGATGTCACGGCCGGGTCGTTGGTAGTGACGAACACGGTGCCGAGGAAGCCGGTGGCTTTATTCCCAGTGGCGTCAACGGCGGTCACCGTCATCGGCAACGCCGATCCGGAGGTGGTCGAGGCCGGCATGGTGACGTTGAAACTGACCGCTCCGGCCAGGTTGGTCACGCTGTCATTGGCGTTCATGACGACAGTGACGCCGGCGCTGCTCACGTAAGCCAGATCAATGGCGCCGTCGCCATTGAAGTCGCCGTGCTGCGAGCCTTTTTCGAACTGGCCCGAGGGAGTGGCGAAATTCTGGGCGGCGAAAAAGGTGCCGTCGCCCTTGCCATATTCAACCTGGTACTGGGTCGCGCCTCGAACTGCGAAGTCCTGGAAGCCGTCATTGTTGAAATCCGCCACCTCGATCTCGTAGCCGGTTTGCGAGATGCTGTAGAGGGTGGGGGGAGCGTAGGTGCCGTCGCCCCTGTTGAGAATGACGCTCATTGACGTGGCGGCGTAGGAATTGGCGACCGCGAAATCATCGAAACCGTCGTGGTTGAAGTCGCCGGAGGCCAGGTAGACCGGGGCCGAATTGGCGTTGATATTGATTTGCGGATCGAACGATCCATCGCCGCGGCCCTTGAGCAGAGTGATGGTGCCGATGCTCATGGTATTGGACGTGGCCAGGTCGAGATTGCCGTCGTGGTTGAAATCGCCGGCAATCATGTTCGTGTTGCCAGTGAATACCGCGTCCAAATGCGCCTGGAAGCTGCCGTCGCCATTGCCGAGCAAGACGCTGGCGGTGCCGGAGTTCATCGTCGCCACATCCATTTTGCCATCGTTATTGAAGTCGCCAATGACGAGGGCACGAGCGCCAAAGCCGACGGCATTGGAGGTCGGAGCGGCGAAGGTTCCGTCGCCGTTGCCCAGCAGAATGTTCACCGTTCCCGAGGGGCTGACGACGGCGAGGTCGATATTGCCGTCGGCGTTGAAAAACCCTGCCCTGGCGTCGAGGGCATTGGCGCCTGCGGGGTAATCGACTTGCGGCTGGAATGTGCCATCGCCGTTGCTGATGACTATGCCCACGGTTCCCGCAGCGGCATTATTGACGATGGCCATGTCGGACTTGCCGTCCCCGTTGTAGTCCGCGACTGCTATTCCGCTCGGATTGGTGCCGGCGAGGAATGACGTGGGGGCGAGAAACGCGGGCACGGCCCGTTCTTCCAGTCCTTCAAGCGACAGCTGGCACGAGTATTTGCGTCGCGGCGCTTTGCAGGGCCGGCGTGCTTGTTTGGTTTGTTGAGTGAACAGTTTGCGAATCCAAGAGATGACCATGATGCAGCTCCTCATTACAACGTGATTTGAGATCGAAGTGGCCTTGTGTCCGCCCGTGATGAGGAGAAGTCGCAATACAGGCGATTGTCCGCCAATTTTTTTCGAAAGCTGTCCATTTTCGCACATCGGCGTGTGCGGAAGATGAGACTTCATCACCGCATCACCCGCACTTGCGTAAGGTGACGAATGATCATAACCTTTTATGAAGATTTATGTTGCGCATTGGCTAGCAAAGGACCGGACACGGTGGGCATCGGTTTTGCAAAGCCGTTAGAGCAGTGATCTGAGGAATGCAAAATACCATGGCGCCCAAGCCCAAAACTAATGAGGTCGATGATAGCGGGGCAAGAAAATCCTCACCCGCATGGCACCGTTTGTATTACTTGCTGGTGGCCTTCGACGTTTTCACGGTCTCGATGAGCTTGTACCTCAACCAGCAAATCATGGAGATTTACGTCCGCTCGGTGGAGGTCAATCAAGCGTGGGTCGAACGGCTTCATGAAACGTCAAAGCTCGGACAGCTTGCCGCCGATGTCAACGCTCCCGGCAACGACGTTTTCCAAAGCCGGCAACTTGAGGCCGAGTGGAAAAGCATGCACGAGGCCCTTGCCGTTTTCACCAATCGGCTCGAAACGGTTCGGCAGGAATTGCAAGACAACGTCGAACCGCATCAGGCCGGTCCATTGCTGGCCGGCTTGCAAACCGCTCAGCAGACCATGCAGGCCATGACCACCGAATCCGACCGGCTTTTTGAATACCTGAAAAATAAGCGGCCAACCGAAGCGGGCGAAAGCATGGCCACAATGGACCGCCATTTCGCCAAGGTCAATCGCGCATTGGAACAGTTGCGCAGGGATATTGCCGCAATTCAGCAAGAGCATTTCGAAAAGCAGACCGGAGCGGCCGCGGCGCTACAGCGGTTTCAATATGGCATCGCTGCCCTGATTCTTCTTATGATCGCCGGCGCGGCGGTTTATGGACACATCATCCGCAAGCAGGTGGAAGCCGATGGCCGCGAAAAGGAAGCCTATATTGCGGCCCTGCGCCATTCGGAAGCGTGCCTGGACCTGCGTGTCCGCGAGCGGACTGCCGAGCTTGTCCAGGCCAACGAATCTTCCTCGCTGATGCGGCGCCAGTTGCTTCAGCAAGTCATGTCCGCCCAGGAGGACGAACGCCGCCGCATTGCTCGCGATCTTCACGACGAAATCGGCCAGGCGCTTACGTCCGTTCTCATTGGTCTGCGCACCGTGGCCGATGCGGCAACCATGGAGATGGCACGGGAACAAACTGAGAATCTTCGCCGGATTACGCTGGCGACCCTCAAGGAAGTCCATCGCCTGGCCCGCGGGTTGCGTCCAAGTGTGTTGGATGATCTGGGTCTGGCCCCGGCTCTGGAGCGTTATGCTGCGGATTTCACCGAGGCCCACGGCATCGCGGTGACGGTGCAAGCACCTGACCCCACCGTCGGGCGGTTGCCGGAAGAAGTTGAAACGGCCCTTTATCGCATTGTGCAGGAAGCCCTCTCCAACGTTGCCAAACACGCCGATGCTCACCAGGCGAACATCCTGATTGAACATCATCGGGGCAGTGTGGAAGCGACCATCGAAGATGATGGCCGCGGTTTCGATTGCAAGAAGATCGACAAAAGTGGAAGACTTGGCTTGTCCGGCATGCGCGAACGGGCCGCTTTGCTGGACGGCAGTGTCACCATTTCATCCACTCCAGGCACCAAGATTACGGTGCGCATTCCTTTAAGGCAGGAACAAAATGTCCAAGATTCGCGTGTTGCTTGTTGATGACCACGCCGTCCTGCGAGCCGGACTGCGGATGCTGCTTAACGCCCAACCTGACATCGAAGTCGTGGGCGAAGCGGCCGACACCCGCGAGGCCTTGACTCTGGCTTGCGCAACCCGGCCCGATGTCATGACCCTGGATTTGACCATGCCGGGCGGCGGCAGTATCCCATTGATCGAGCGCCTGCGCCAGGATTGTCCGCAAACTCGTGTGATCGTGCTGACGATGCACGACGACCCCGCCTACCTCCGTGCCGTGCTGGCCGCGGGCGGCCGTGGCTACATCGTCAAAACCGCCGCCGATTCCGACCTGCTGACCGCCATCCGCGCCGCATTCCAAGAACGCATCTTTGTCGATCTGCAGCTCGGTGAGAAAAACACACCCGCGAAAACCGAGAGCTACACGCACGGTGCCAAGAGCCTTGCCAGCAATCTGAGCCAGCGCGAACGCGAAGTGCTGACTTATTTGGCGCAGGGACACACCAATCAGGAGATCGCCGACCAGCTATTTCTCAGCGTCAAAACGATCGAGACCTATCGGGCACGGCTCACCGACAAGCTCGGTTTGCGGACTCGGGCGGAACTTGTCCGCTACGCTCAAGGGATTGGCCTTTCCGGTCTGAAGAACGACGTTGGCCTTCAGACGGTCGAATAGGCAATTAGAGCGGTTTTGACAGTTTTCCGAGTTCTTGTCAGGGTTTCCCTTACACACCCAAACCTATTTTGCGGGGTTTGCCCGATACTTCTTAGCTGTGCTGGCAGGTAGGATATGTCGCAATCCAACTATGCCATCGTGCGGCTCCGTCAAAAGATTTCCAAAATCTTTGGCGGTTGCAACTTCTTTTTCTGCTTCTCTCTACCGTGGGGAAGGCTGATGACGGGTTTGGAATTGGACGGCCGGGAGATTTCCGACAATTCGTTGCTCCGCCGATTGCGGCTCGGCAGCGAGGATGCGGCAACTCAGCTTTATATCCGCTATGCCCAAAGGCTGCGTGCCCTGGCGAAAGCCAAGGCGTCGCCCGCCTTGACGCGCCGCGTTGACATTGATGAGATTGTTCAGTCCGTGTTCGGAAGTTTCTTCCGCGGCGCTAACAATGGCTATTACGACGTGCCAGTCGGCGAGGAATTATGGAAACTTTTCCTGGTGATCGCCCTGAACAAGATTCGCGCCAAGGGGGCTTATCACCGGGCCGCCAAACGCGACATGCGCGTGACGCAAGGAGGCCAATTTCTGGAGGAGTGCCTGGAAACGGATCAGGACAGCGCCGCCCTCAGCTTTCTTCGGCTGACCATCGAAGACGCTCTTGAGCAGTTGCCCCCGCAGCACCGCCAGATGATGACCTTGCGGATCGAAGGGTGTGAAGTCGCGGAAATTGCCGAGCGGACCGGGCGCTCCAAAAGGACTGTGGAACGCGTCCTGCAAGAAGCGCGCAAGAAACTGACGTCCCTGCTCGACGAGGAATGACATGCTTGAGCAACACGTTTCTGTCGCGGGGATGGAACTGGACGGCTTCGTGGCTGCCTTTGAGTCAGCCAGGTCCGCCGACGCCCAGGCGGACCTGTGCGCCTTTTTGCCCGAGCCAAATCATCCGCTGTACCAAGAAGTGTTGCGTGAACTGGTTCGAGTCGATCTGGAATTGAGCTGGGAACACGGTCGCGGCAATCGGCTGGAAGGATATCAGCGCCGCTTCCCGCAGCTCTTTGAGACGCCGGAAGATCTGCAAGCCATCGCTTTTGAGG
>DASRAT010000704.1:0-3560 GCA_035638015.1 Gemmataceae bacterium
AAGCTGGAGAATGACGAAACCCTGCTGGTGCAATCCGGCAAGCCGGTGGGGGTCTTGCGTACGCACGAAATGGCCCCGCGCGTGCTGATCGCCAACAGCTTGCTGGTACCCAAATGGGCAACGTGGGAGGAGTTTCGCCGCTTGGAGAAAATGGGCCTGACAATGTTCGGCCAGATGACAGCCGGCAGCTGGATCTACATTGGGACGCAAGGCATATTGCAAGGCACCTATGAGACCTTTGCGGCTTGTGCGCGCAAGCACTTCGGTAACAGCCTCGCAGGCCGTTTGGTTTTGACCGCCGGCCTCGGCGGTATGGGTGGTGCGCAGCCGCTTGCAGCCACCATGAACGGCGCGGCTTTCCTGGGTATCGACGTAGATCAGCGTCGCATCGAGAAACGCTTGAACACGCGCTACGTTGATAAGATGACAACAAAACTCGACGAGGCGTTGAAATGGGTGTTGGACGCGAAAAAGAAGCACCAATCCTTATCGGTAGGTCTAGTCGGCAATGCCGCCGAGGTTTTGCCGGAGTTAGTGAAACGCGGTGTGATTCCCGATATATTGACCGATCAAACCTCCGCGCACGACACGCTCAACGGCTATGTCCCAATTCTGGAATCGCCCGGCGAGGAATTGAACGTCTTGCGGCGGCGCAATCCCGAAGAATATGTCCGCCGCGCGGTCGCGTCCATTGGCATTCACGTCATGGCCATGCTCGAAATGAAACGCCGCGGTGCGGTCACCTTCGACTATGGCAACAATATCCGTGCCCAGGCGGTGCTGGCCGGCGTCACCGACGCCTTTGACATTCCCGGGTTCGTGCCCGAATACATTCGCCCCCAATTCTGCGAAGGCCGCGGCCCCTTCCGCTGGGTAGCGCTTTCAGGCAATCCCGATGACATTTACCGCACCGATCGCGCCGTACTGGAAGAATTCCCCGGCAACGAGTCATTGGCCCGTTGGCTAAAACTGGCCCGCGACAAGGTGCAATTTCAGGGTCTGCCCGCACGCATCTGCTGGCTGGGCTATGGCGAACGCTCGCGGCTCGGATTGCGTTTCAATGCCATGGTCCGCTCCGGCGAATTGAAAGGCCCGATTGTGATCGGCCGCGATCATCTCGACGCCGGCTCGGTTGCCTCGCCCAACCGCGAAACCGAAGGCATGAAAGACGGCAGCGACGCCATCGCGGATTGGCCGATTCTCAACGCCCTCATTAACACGGCTTGCGGCGCCAGCTGGGTCAGCGTCCATCACGGCGGCGGCGTGGGCATCGGTTACAGTTTGCACGCTGGCATGGTCGTCGTCGCCGACGGCAGCGACCAGGCTGCTATTCGGTTACAGCGTGTGCTGACCAGCGACCCGGCGATGGGCGTGATACGGCACGCGGATGCAGGGTATGATGATGCGATGGCCTGTGCCCGGCAACGCGGGGTGAACGTGCCGGGATTGAATTATTGAACGACGGAGTGCAGAGCGATGAGCCCGCTAAGCCCTTACCTTTAACCAATCCCCAAAATCGCGCAGTTCTTTCACATACGCCTCACGCCACGACGGATTCGGCAGCGCCGGTTCCTTGAACTTCACCATCGCCGCCACTGCGTCAGCCACGGTGAACGGTCTCTGTTCGGCGCCATGGCGGCGAAGGTGCGTCTCCATGGCCGCCAGTGCCGTAACGGCGGCCCCCAGCGCCGGCCCTTCATCGGATTGCAAGCGCTCCAGTTTCTTGTTTAGTACCGTGGCCAGAATCTCACACATCAGCGGGCTTCGAGCGATGCCGCCCGACACGGTGATCCGCGTGATTTTTTGCCCGGCTTTTTCGTGGGCTTGCACGCCCCAGGCGATCAAGTATGCCAGCGCCTCCAACGATGCGCGAAAACGCACACCCGGTTCTGCCGGCTCGCGCGGCGCCCACTCGAAGCGCGGTTTGGCCACACCCAGCGACGGTTCCGGAGACGCGAATGGCGACACGCGATGTCCATTCGCCCCCGGCGGACAGGCGCGGGCCGCCTTTTCCAACTCTTCCCAATTGGGATTGACGCCCACGACCCTGTCGAGAAACTGGGCGCCGTTGTTGTAGCAGCGCATCCAAAGGTAAGGGCCCCAGTTGAGCTTCATGGCATCAAGGCCGTCGCCTGCCGGTAGTTGGCTGCCGGAGGAGTTGACCACGGCCGAATTGCCGAGAATGATCGCCATCTGGCCGGCGTCCACCGCTCCACCGCCTACCAAGCCCGCCTGCTGATCGTCGGAGGTGGGAAAAATCTGCGGACGATGGTGGGGCGCCAGGCCCAGGTCGTGGGCCACCGATTCCGAAATTTGCCCGACGGGCGTGAACTCGTCGTAAATGGTCGGCAATTGATGAAAGGCGAGACGGCGGTGGTCGGCGTTGTCCAATGCCATCAACATGCCTTGACACCATTCGTGCGTGCGCAAATCCATCATGCCCGTGGACGCCGCGGCGGACACGCTGGCGGAATTGAAGTTCGAGGTCAAGTAGCCCGCCGCCAATGAGCCATGCGGCAAAATCAAGTTCGTTCGCTCCCAGTCGCCATGTGCGAGGCAGGATTCGTCCTTGACGAGATGACTCAGCGAATAGCGAATGGCCCACGGCCCGCCGATCAGTTTGTGAACTGCCTCTTGACCGCCCAGGCGCTCCAGGCCGCGGGCATGGTACTCGGCCAAGGTGTGGTCGTTCCAACAAATTGCCCGGCGAACCTGGTTGCCGTTTTCATCGATCCGGCCGTTGGTGTGGTGCGTGGCGGAAATTCCGCCGGCGGCCCACTGGGACAACCGTCCGGCGTCGGCCAATAGATCTGTTATGGCTCGAGAAATGGCCCGCGCCTGGCCTTCAAGTTGCATAAGGTTCAATTCACTGACGCCGCCTTCGGTCCACAAGTCGGTCGGCAAACGGGCCTCAGCGACCGTGTTGCCATCAACGTCAAACGCCAAACACTTGACGCCGCCGGTGCTGAAATCCCAACCGGTGATGATGCTTTCGGGGGGTAGAAAACGAAGAGATTCGGGCATGAGCATGCTCCAATTCTTGACTTGCGAGTGTTGAGATAGAAATTAGGACGAAAATCAACAAACGGCGAGCCGCTTGCGGTTTGGCAGTCCGTGCCAAGGCGCAACTGGCCAAAACCCCGCAATCCGCATAACCCGCACAATCCTTGCCCGTTATTCGCCCATCAGGACACGTCCGCGCCGCACTGCAAGCAGCCGCTTGCTCCCCGCGCGCTGCCCTGTTATTGTCAAAGGGCTGTTTTCGCATCCGTGCTTGTCACGAGGGTCCCTTGCATGTCGACTTCGTCTTCGTCCGTGGCCGAGGCGCTGGCTCGCTGGCGCAACAACCTTATCGACCTCACTCGCCGCAATCCCCTGCTGTCTTTGCGGCCAACTCGTTCAGCCATGTTGACGTTGTCGCATCCGGCGCCGTCGGCAATCTGGCAGCGGTTGGTTCGGGAAAGCAAGAGTTGCACCTTCTGGCTGCCGCCGGTCCTTGAAGTGGAAAACAGCGACACCGAACCGGTCGCCATCGATCTGGACCACATTCAAACCAAACC
>DASRAT010000705.1:0-3910 GCA_035638015.1 Gemmataceae bacterium
ATATCCTCGGCCGCGATCGTCTCCCTGCGGATCCGCGACTCCGCAAACGCCACGTCCTCGGGAATGTCGGGATCGAGGTGGTGGCACACCATGAGCATGTCGAGGTGCTCGTCGACGGTGTTGACGGTGTAGGGCCGCGTCGGGTTCGTCGACGACGGCAGCACGTGCGGCACGCCACAGGCCTTGATGATGTCCGGCGCGTGGCCGCCGCCCGCGCCTTCGGTGTGGTAGGTGTGAATGGCACGGCCGGCAATGGCCGCGATGGTGTCCTCGACGAAACCGGCCTCGTTCAGGGTATCGGTGTGGATCGCCACTTGCACATCGAAGCGGTCGGCGACCGACAAACAACTATCAATCGTTGCGGGGGTGGTGCCCCAGTCTTCGTGCAGCTTGAGGCCGCAAGCGCCGGCGCGGATTTGCTCCTCCAGCGGGCCAGGCAGGCTGCCGTTGCCTTTTCCCAGGAAGCCAAGGTTGATAGGCAACCCCTCGGCGGCTTGCAACATGCGCTCAAGGTTCCAGGCGCCGGGCGTGCAAGTGGTGGCATTGGTCCCCGTGGCCGGACCGGTGCCGCCGCCGATCAACGTGGTTACACCGGAAGCAATGGCCGTCTCAATTAGTTGCGGGCAGATGAAATGGATGTGCGTGTCAATGCCGCCGGCGGTGGCGATGAGGTTTTCACCGGCGATGACCTCGGTTCCGGGACCGATCACCAACTTGGGATCGACGCCCGGTTGAATCAACGGATTGCCCGCTTTGCCAACGCCGACGACCCTGCCATCGCGAATGCCGATGTCGGCTTTCACAATTCCCCAGTAATCGAGGATGACGGCGTTGGTGATGACCACGTCCAATTGAGGATGGAAGGGTTGCCCTGGCAACGGCGATTGTCCTTGACCGTCGCGGATAACTTTGCCGCCGCCGAAGACCACCTCGTCACCGTAGACGGTGAAGTCTTTTTCAATTTCGATGAACAATTCGGTGTCCGCCAGGCGGACCCGGTCGCCCGTGGTGGGCCCATAATGGCGCGCATAAGAAAGTCGCGACAGGCGAACGCTCATGACAATGCCTCCCACCGCCAGTGGTCGTAGGACAGGATTCCGATCCTGCCAATTGCCTGAACAGGATCGAAATCCTGTGTTACGATTTCTGCATCCCAACTCAAATACGAACAGCCGGTGGTTCGTAGTGGCCCGATTTATCGGGCCTCCACCGTTCAGGCCCGATAAATCGGGCCACTACGAACATGTTTTCAATAGAGCCGTTGATAACGCACTAAAACCCGCGTTTTTTGGCCTCCGCCAATGCCCGCTGCTTTATGGCCAGATCATCAAGCGGACCATTGACCAGGCCGTTGCCGCCGTAGACCACACGCTCGCCGGCCAGCGCTACCAGTTGAACGGTTTTGATCTCGCCCGGCTCGAAACGGACCGCCGTGCCGGCCGGTAGGTCGAGGCGCATCCCATAGGCCACCGACCGGTCAAACACCAAGGCCCGGTTAACCTCAAAAAAGTGATAATGCGAGCCGATCTGGACCGGGCGGTCACCGGTGTTGTTCACCTGGAGAGTTACAGTAACCCGGCCGGGATTCAGCTCAATCGGGGGCCCATCATGGAGATATTCGCCGGGGATCATGAGAGTATGCGGTGCGGACCCGCCCGTCACAGAATGGGTTGATGAACTGTGATCAATTTCGTCCCATCGGGAAATGTCGCCTCGACCTGGACCTCGGCGATCATTTCGGCAACGCCTTCCATCACATCGGCGCGTGTCAGAACTTGCCGGCCGGCTTCCATGATCTCCGCGACGCTCTTGCCGTCACGTGCCAGTTCCAAAAGATGGCTGGTCAGCAGTGCCATCGCCTCGGGATAATTGAGTTTCAATCCCCGCCCCTTGCGCTCGCGGGCAAGCAAAGCGGCGGTCCAGATCAACAGCTTGTCGCGTTCCTGGGGAGTTAAGTGCATGGCGCATCACGTTCTTGCTTTTGCCAGCTCAAGGCGTGCAACGCGGGGAATCTTAGAACACCCCTCAAGCGTCGCCAAGGGAGCCTGCGCAAACACTCCAACTTGCCATGCGGCCAAATTACAACCTTCTCTTCTTAGTTTCCTCTTAATAGTCAAGTTCTCGCGGTTTTGCAGCCGATCCATCTTGTAACGCTAAGTCCTAAGGATTGGTTTATGCGCGGCGCTTTGCCGTAATTCGGCAGCGGGACGGCCTTCGGATTGCGGTCCGGGCCGATATGTACATACGTTTATGATTCGAAATGAAGGAATGGATCCATGCGAAACAAGCTTTTGTTCGCTGCAAGTGTTGCAGCAATTCTTGGCGTTTCCATGACGGCGCAAGCCCAACAGCTACCGGTGGCAACTGGCTCGAGCCCTTGGCCCACCACGGGCATGTCGGGCGCAACCCTGGGGCAACCGATCGTCAATGGAACCCCCATGATTGGCGGCCAGCCTGCGTCGGCCCTGCCGCCGCAGGTGTTGACTCAACCCGGCGGACCTCAAGTAATTCCCGTCCAGCCCCCGCAAGACGGGTTGCCGGCGACCGTGCCCGTGCATCCGGGTCAGCACGTCGGAGATTGCAATGCATGTAAGGATTGCACACCGCCCGCGGACAACTGGGGCCCCACCATGCCCGAAGACCTCAAGCTCTTCAATATTCCTTGCGCCGATTGTTGCGGAGTGCGTTTTTACGGCTGGTTGGACGCCGGCTACACCTATGCGAGCACGGGCCAGGGCATCCTGCCTATCGAGCCTCGCGAAAACCGGTTCGGCCGCGAGTTCCTCTTGAACGAAATCGCCCTGGTCTTGGATAAGCCGCTTAAGGGCGGCTGCCAGTTTGACTGGGGCTTCAACGCCACCTTTTATGCTGGTGCGGACGCCGCTTTATTGCGTCCAGAAGGCGGCTTCACCACGGAAAACCCTCGCTTTGGCGCCGACTTCCGCAACCTGTACGTCAGCGCGCATTTGCCTTTGTTGACCGAAGGTGGCGTGGACGTGAAGGCCGGCCGCATGGGCACGGTCATCGGTTATGAATCGGCCCTGGCGCCTTATCGGCCGTTTTATTCCAACGATTATCAATGGTTTTACGCCGAGGATGGCGCTTTCACCGGAGTCGTGGCCACCTGGCACGCCAACAAGCAGCTGGATTTGCTGGCCGGCATCACCATGGGCGCTAACACCTTTTTTACGATGCGTGGCGATAGCCCTTGCTACCTCGGCCAGATGAACTACTGGCTGACCGAAAAGAAGCAGACACTGTTCAGCGTCGGCCTTTACATGGGCAATAACGCCATCCTCGCCGCCCCCGGCCTGGCGGGCGATTTCGATACCACCATCGAGCTTCGGCTTCAGCACGACTGGAACAAGTACCTGACCCAGATCATCCAATCCGACGACGGCTGGGATTCCAATGTCCCCGGCGTTGGCACCGGTGAATGGTACAGCTTGTACAACATCTTCGTGCTGCACACCTCGCCTTGCCTCGACCTCACCAACCGCGTCGAGTGGTTCGACGATGTCAATGGAACGCGGACGGGAGTGGCCGCCAACTACGGTGAAGTGACCGTTGGCCTGGATTATCACCCCATCCCCTGCCTGCGGCTGCGGCCCGAAGCTCGTTACGACTTCGCGGACCAGCCGGCCTTTGGTTCAGGCACTCACAGCCAATTCACGGCGGCCATCGACATGGTGTTGTCGTTCTGAAATTGTATCGGTGACTGCTGAAAGCCGGGCGGGAGGTTGATTGGGCAATCCCCAACAGGCTCCCGCCCGCTTGTTTTTATGCCTTCACGCTCATTCGCAACACCGATTCGTTCGCGTTCAAACCCATCAATTTGCCACTTGCCTTGGCACACTTGCCGCGAATTTAGGCGTGAAGTGGGAATTTGCTAGGCCATCAAGTGACGGAC
>DASRAT010000706.1:0-2536 GCA_035638015.1 Gemmataceae bacterium
GAAATCGCCAGAACGCTCACCGCGCGGAAGATATTGAAGAGATCGGGCAACGATGCAAATCGCCACTTGCCCTTGTAGAGATGAAACAGCCGATAGACGCCCGCCGCGTAAAGAAGGAAACCGGGCAGGAAAAGCAACAGACCGTCGAGGCGCTCCTCAAGCCCCTGGGTATCAAACCGCAGCCAGAAGCTCGCGACTGTCGCAATGGCTGTCGCCGCAACGTCGTGCACAATGACTAGCGTTTGGCGCGACGTCAGCTTCGCCACGTGGCCCCCCCCGATCTCTCACCAGCATACCCGGCGGCAGCGACCGCCTCTTTCACCCCAACTCCGTCCCTGGAAGCCAGACAGGCCGTCTCGCCTGCGCATCGACGAAGCATGGTGCCACCGGGCGCGCCGATACCAAAGACATAACCCCAACCCATCGCGAACTCAAATTATAGGAATTCAAAAATACTGATGACGACATTTGAACCAGAAATGGCGACTCAGAGCCCGCCGTCAGTTCCTGGCTCCAAATTCCTGGCTCCGAACAACAAGAGATTGGATGTCTGTACCCCAAAAGGGCGGCGCCGATAAGGCCGCTATGTTGCCGAGGCCCGATTGTGGGGTTGATCCGCCAGTCCGACGGGCGGCTCACCCCTTCCACTCGATGTCGGCGCGTCCTCGGTTTGATATCGCTCGACGTCCTGCGCTTTCTCCGCATCAGCTGCCGGACGCACGCTGGCGAAACATCATGCCACCAAGGACTCCGACGCCGAAGACGTAGATCCAGCCAAACGTGAACTCCAGCAGATACGTGTTAAATATGCACGCCACGATATTTTGAACAACCACCCCTGCTCCCAGCCAGGCCGCCAATCCCCCGCCTCTGAACATGAAAAGATGAGATATCCACACGCCAAACAGCAAAGCCGCGCCGACAAATCCCAGTTGGATGGCGATCTGGAAGGTCTGATTGTGGGGCTGATCGGTCACGACCGCGGAGGCCCCTTCACCTTCGCTGGCGAGCCTGCGAAACAAATCGAGGACGGTGCCGGTGCCGTGCCCGAACACCGGGGCGGCCGCGATCAGTTGCAGCGACTTTCGCCAGAACTCGAGTCTCAGCCCTGAGGAGGTCGCCTCATCCTGGAAGCGATAGTTTTGAACTTCCTGCGTCACCGAGTAGATGCGTGCACGCAGATATGGGGAGGCGACCCAGGCCAAGCCGGCAAAAATCGCCCCCGCAACCAAGGCGGCCAGCGTCCCTTTCCAGGTAAAACGCTGCAACGCGATGACCACGAGCAGCACCACGAAAATGATCAGCGTGCTTCGAGCCAAGGCGACAAAGGCGATGTTCAACAGAAACACGATCGCCAATGCGGCAAGTGCCGCCGCGGCCCGCCGCCGCTGCTCGCGCCAGGCGCTGATGGACAGGTGCGCCAGCGCGAAAGCGCAGATCAAAAACTCGCCGCTCTGGATGATGTAGTCCTTGATTGGAACGCCTGGATAGGCGTTGCCGGGCCGCACGTAGAAAGGCCATGCCGTCAGCAGCCAAGAGACGGCAAGCAGCACGGTGCAGGAGACGAGAAATCCTTCCAGCACCCACATCCCACGGTCCGATCGACGGAATTGGATGAAGAGCAGCGGGAACGCCAGGAACCGCAACGTCGGCTTGATCGATCCCCACTGGTCCTCAAAGCTCGCACCGCCCCAAGCTATGCCGATCACCCCATACACGAACAGCGCCAACGGTACGGCGGCGGCTGGAACAGCGGCGACCCACCGCAATGAGCGCAGATCCAGTGTCGGAATGAGGCAAAGCAACCAGATGACAATGAGGATGCCGCTCAGCGAGGTCGACCATGGCAACGACACCGCAACCGCAACGGCCATCCAATCGGCGGCCTGCGAAAAGCGAGCCGGCTCCAGCAGGCGATCCCAAAGTCTACCGGTGGCAACAGGCTGCGTCGTCATGTTTGCAAAATTGTCATGTTTGCAAAGCTGAAATGCCGACAATCGATCGCACACGATCCGCCGCCACAATGGCGTCGAGCCGGCTCTGATTGTCCGGAAGAAGCGAGCGATCATTCTCCGCATGCCAGAGGTGCAAAACACCCGTGGCAAAGTTCCCGTCCTTGCGCCGGATGCCGGCGCGCAACAGTCTGATCAGGAGATCGGAATCCTCCAGGCCCCAGCCATTATACGTCGCATCAAACCCATCCACCCGATCAAGATCGCGGCGCCAGAGGGCGAGATTGCAGGCGCGCGCCCCGCGCCAAGCATGTGATCGCAACTTGCGCAGCGGGCCGAGCGGCAATGACAAGAGCGGCGCCAGCCGGTTGATCTTGCCCCGGCGGCGTAGAGCAATCCAATCCTGCAGGCCAAAGCATTCAGCCTCACTCGCCTCCGCTAGAACGCGCTCGGTCAACTCGCGTGACATGAGGATGCGGTTGCCAGTCACAAACCATCCGGGCTCGGCCAAACGACGATGGACGGCGATGAAATGCGGCCGTGGAATGCAATCACCATCGAGGATTATGCAATAAGTTCCGCTG
>DASRAT010000707.1:0-2741 GCA_035638015.1 Gemmataceae bacterium
TTCTAAAGGCGCCCTGGCTATGTCCCGCAAAAAGGTGATTGTCAAACGCCTGAACTCAATCCAGAACCTCGGCGCCATGGACGTCCTCTGCACGGACAAGACTGGCACACTCACCATGGACCGAATCATCCTGGAAAAGCACTGTGACTTGGTCTTGAAAGAAGACGAGGAGGTGTTGACTTTGGCTTACCTCAACAGCCATTTTCAGACCGGCCTTAAGAACCTGATGGACCGCGCCATCCTGACTCACACGGAGGTTCATGAACACCCGGCGTTTCCGGAGTACGCCAAGGTCGATGAGATCCCGTTTGATTTTTCTCGGCGCATGATGTCCGTTGTGGTCAAAACTCCTGCCAATGCTCACCGCCTCATTTGCAAGGGCGCCCCGGAGGCGATTTACAAACATTGCACCGGGTTTGCATTGGACGGTGAGATCCTCCCCATGGACCACGCCATCACAGCCGATTTGCAAGAGGAGTTTGACGAGCTCAGCGCCGACGGTTTCCGAGTTCTCGCGCTGGCGTACCGCGACTTGGAGGCAAAACCCGCCTATTCCAAGGAAGACGAAAATGACATGATCTTACGCGGTTACGTGGCTTTCCTCGACCCGCCCAAGGACACTGCACGCTCGGCGATCGCGGCCCTTCATGCGAGCGGCATCGCTGTCAAAGTTCTAACCGGGGACAACGAACTGGTGAGCCGAAAAATTTGCCGGGAGGTGGGTATCGCCACGGACTGCGTGTTGCTTGGCGACCAGGTGGAAGCGATGGCCGATGCGGAACTGGCAATCGCCGCGACCAAAGCCACTGTGTTCCCACGGCTGTCGCCGGCCCACAAGCAGCGCGTCATCAAGGTTTTGCAAGGGGCGGGGCACGTCGTGGGCTTCATGGGCGATGGCATCAACGACGCGCCGGCCCTCCGCGCCGCCGATGTGGGCATTTCCGTGGACACCGCGGTCGATATCGCCAAGGAATCGGCCGACGCGATCCTGCTGGAGAAAGACCTGCTGGTGCTGGAGCAAGGCGTTCGCGAGGGACGGAAGGTGTTCGCCAACATTCTCAAATACATTCGCATGGGCGCCAGTTCCAATTTCGGCAACATGTTCAGCGTCCTGGGCGCTAGCGTCTTCCTGCCCTACGTTCCGATGGCCCCGCTGCAGATTTTGACCAACAACTTGCTTTATGACTTCTCCCAGGTTCCCATTCCCACGGACGAAGTGGACCCCGAGCAAATCGCCAAACCGCGGCCGTGGTCAATGAACGCCATCTCGCGGTTCATCCTCTTCATCGGCCCGTGCAGCTCGGTGTTCGATTACACCACCTTTTTCATCATGCTCTACGTCTTTGGTTGCTGGGACCCAGCCCGGGCATCGCTATTTCAGACCGGCTGGTTTGTCGAGTCATTGCTTACACAGACATTAATCATTCACGTCATCCGCACCAATCGCATTCCCTTCGTGCAGAGCTGGGCAAGTTGGGCGTTGATCGTGACCACGGCGGTCATCATGGCCGTCGGCACCTGGTTGCCGTTTTCGCCGCTCGGGCCGGCATTCGGCTTCACGCCGTTGCCGTTGCTTTATTGGCCACTCCTGGTTGCGACGTTGCTCGGCTATGTGTTGTTGACTCAGGTTGTGAAGACGTGGCTTTTTCGGAAGCACTGGGTTTCGCAGTAGCGACGGCGAACGGCGAACCGTTCCCTTGCGGTGCGAAGCCGGTTGGGAGTGAGGCACTGAAAAAGGTCGGGCTGTGCTTCGAAAGCCGCGATTGGGTCAAGCGGCGATTTGAGTGGGATTAAACCCACACCCACCGGCGTTCCACGGGTTACCCAGCATTATTTCCCTTTGCCTCCCCCTTTCCCCGCCTTCTGGGGGAGTTGGTCCTTGCATAACTCCAGCACTTCAATCATCTGCAATGACGACTGAACGACGTTATTGGTAATGAGCCCCGTGCGGGATTCCTCGATGGTGTTGAGGACTTCGGGGCCCTGGAGGATTTTCGGTTTTTGTTGGCCCTTGCCGCCACCGCCGGCGGGAAAGGCACCCATGGCTTTCTGAGCGAAGGCGGGGTTTTTGGTGACGTAGTAGGCGTAAGCAGCCATGCGGCCGCCGCCGGCGTATTGGCCGTTGCTGCCTTCATTGCCCGTTTTCATGTCCTGGGTGATCACGTTGGCCGGAGCGCCCGAAAGCCGGCAATACTGCAGCCAGATTTTCTTCCACGTAGGATGATCGATGTATTCGTTGAGTTCGGCGATCACCTCCGGTCCGCCCATGTTCGTGACCAGATTGTAGCTGCCCAGAGTTTGCGTGCGCGCCACGAGCTTGCCCGTCTCGGGGTAGTAACCCATCACCAGGCTCGGGCCGGTGCGAAGCCAATAAGGCATCGCGGCAATGGAATCCATGCCCGTGTACATCTTGTCGCGATACTTGGTTTCGCCAGTTCGTTCCCATTCGGTCATCCAGTTGCTCAACAGTGCGAACCAATCGGGACCCGCGCGGAGCCGGCCGGGGAACTGCTTGTCGGCGGCGTTGCGGGGAAGGGCTTTGCGCATCGAATCAATTGCCGCGACCGTGTAATCCGCCACCAGCATTTCGCGCATTTGGTCGCCGGTGCGCTCGTCCGTTGTCAGGTAGTAATAGAAACGGCGGTAGCCGGCCATGCTGATGCGTGCCTCTTTTGCGCCGTCCCCCCAATGGCGGACGTTGTGGCGCGAGCCGAGGCCGGCGAATTTCCCGAAATGGGCGC
>DASRAT010000708.1:0-4706 GCA_035638015.1 Gemmataceae bacterium
TTGCCAAGAAACACGGCGTCAAAATCGCGGTGACCTGCTCCGAGGCGTTTGTCGTCAATGTCTTCGGCGATGCGTTTTTCGAGGCGTTGAAATCAGCGGACCTGCTGTTCTGCAATGAGACGGAAGCCTGCGCCGTCGCCAAAGCTGAAAATGCAAAGGACGCCTTCGCCAAATTGAAGGGAATCGTGCCGTCCACGGTGGTGACGGCCGGGCCTGCCGGAGCATTTGTGCGTCACGCCGGCGTGGAAGCCCATGTGCCGGCATTTCCTTGCACGCCCAAGGACCTGACCGGCGCGGGAGACATGTTCGCCGGGGCGTTTCTGTATGGCATCAACCATGACGTTGCACCTGACAGGGCGGCGCGGGCGGCGTGTTTCTTGGCAATGAAAGTGATTACGCAAGTCGGGGCGCGGCTGCATCATGGGACCAAGCAGTTCTGGGAAGAGTGCCAATAGGCGATTGGCGGACGGAATACAATCATCAACGTAAATGCCGACCTCCTAACCTCGAAATCGTACTTGCTTGCCATGACCAACGAAAACCCCACAGCCAGCAATTTCATCCACGCCATCATCGACGAGCACAACCGCTCGAATCGTTTCGGCGGCCGCGTGCAAACGCGATTTCCTCCGGAGCCGAACGGTTACCTGCACATCGGCCACGCCAAGTCGATTTGCCTCAACTTTGGCACTGCCCAGAAATACGGCGGCAAGTGCAATCTCCGCTTCGACGACACCAATCCCAGCAAGGAAGAGCAGGAATACGTCGATTCGATCATGGAAGACGTGAAATGGCTCGGCTTCCAGTGGGACGGGTTGTATTATGCGTCCGATTACTTCGAGCAGATTTACCAGTGGTCCATCCAACTCATCAACAAGGGCAAGGCGTTTGTCTGCGATCTGACGCCCGAGCAGGTGGCCGAGCATCGTGGCGGTCTCGATCCCAAGAGCGGCAAGCCTAGCCCGTTTCGCAATCGGTCGGTTGAGGAGAATCTCGATCTGTTTCAGAAGATGAAAGCCGGCGCGTTTCCTGACGGATCGCGAACGCTGCGGGCCAAGATCGATGTCAATTCGCCCAATCTCAACATGCGCGACCCGGTGCTTTACCGCATTCTTCGCGCTCATCACCATCGCACCGGCGAAACGTGGTGCATCTATCCGATGTACGACTGGGCTCACGGCCAATCCGATTCCATCGAACAGATCACGCATTCGATCTGCACGCTGGAGTTCGAGAATCACCGGCCGCTTTACGATTGGTTCATCCAGGAGCTTGGCATTTTCGCCCCGCAGCAGATCGAGTTTGCGCGGCTCAATCTGACTTACACCATGATGAGCAAACGCAAGCTGCTGGAACTGGTGCAAGAGAAACACGTGTCAGGTTGGGACGATCCGCGCATGCCGACGATCTCAGGTCTGCGGCGGCGCGGTTACACGCCCGAAGCAATGCGCGCGTTCTGCGAGCGGATCGGCGTTTCCAAGTTCAATGGCACCATCGGCATGGCTTGGCTCGAAGACGCTTTGCGCGAGGATTTGAACAAACGCGCGCCGCGTGTGTTGGGCGTATTGCGGCCACTCAAGGTCGTGATCGACAACTATCCCGAGGGTCAAACAGAAGAATTGGACGCGGTCAACAATCCCGAAGATCCATCGGCGGGAACGCGCAAGCTGCCTTTTTCCAAGGTGATTTACATCGAGCGCGACGACTTCCGCGAAGACCCGCCCAAGCAGTTCTTCCGTTTGGCGCCCGGCCGTGAAGTGCGTCTGCGCTGGGCCTATTTCGTCAAATGCGAGAGTGTCGTCAAAGATCCCGCGACCAACGAAGTGGTCGAATTGCATTGCACCTATGATCCCACGACACGCGGCGGCAACGCACCCGACGGCCGCAAGGTCAAGGGGACGATTCACTGGGTTTCGGCCGCCTATGCCCTGCCGGTGGAAGTGCGGCTTTACGATCATCTGTTTTTGAAGCCCGATCCGGATGACGTGCCCAAAGGAGAGAATTATAGGGCCAATCTCAATCCCGATTCGCTGCAAGTGTTGAAGAGTTGTTACCTGGAACCGAGCGTTAAAAGCGCCAAGCCCAGCGATCGCTTTCAATTCGAGCGTTTGGGGTACTTCACTGTCGATCCCAAGGATTCCAAGCCTGGCCAGCCGGTTTTCAATCGAGCCGTGACGTTGGCGGACACGTGGGCCAAAATCGAGAAATCCCAAGGAAAGAAATAGTTTGGCCGCGACGCGCAGCGGAGCGCGTTGCGCACCCTCGCGCTCCGCTGCGCGTCGCGGCTAAACGTTGACGAACATGAAACCAACCCGCACCTTCATCGCCATCGAACCTGGCAACGCCATCCGTGACCGCGTGGTGATGCTGCAGGAAAAGCTCGCCAAAACCGGCTGCGACGTCAGATGGGCGGATTATGACACGCTCCATTTGACGCTGCTTTTTCTGGGTGAGGTCGATCAACGCGATCTCATGAATGTTTGCCGCGCCGTCAGCGGTGTGGCGGCCGGCGCGGCGCCGTTTGCGATCACGGTGGAAGGCGCCAACGCCTTTCCCAACATTCGCCGTCCCAAAACGCTGTGGGTTGGCGTCAGCGCGGGAGCCCAAGACGTTTGCAACCTTCACGACGGCATCGAAACCGCGCTGTTGCAACTCGGCTGCTATCGCCGCGAGGAACGCGCTTTTACGCCGCATCTGACTCTGGGACGTGTGAAAGGCGATGCAGCGATCGACGATTTGTCGAAGGCATTGACGAAGACTGCTGCCTGGACCGCTGGGGAGACGACGGTGAAGGAAGTGCTGGTGATGGGCAGCGAATTAAAGTCGGAGGGGCCGGTGTATACGGTGCTGAGCCGGGCGAAATTGGGCTGAGCCGCTTGCGGCTTAGCGAAAAAACACCACCGTCACCACCCCAAAGACCGGCAACAGCACCACGCACGAATACGCCATATACCCAAAAAACGACGGCGTCCGAAAGCCCGCTTCCTCGGCGATGGCCTTGACCATGAAATTCGGCCCATTGCCGATGTAAGTCAGCGCCCCCATGAACACGGCCCCGCAACTGATTGCTTCCAGCAGATGGGGCGCAGTGGTCACCAATTTGCCGATGTGTTCCGTTTCGCCCGCGGCCAGCGTTACGAATGTCATGTAGGTCGGGGCGTTGTCCAGGCAGGCCGACAAACCACCCGTCAACCAGAAATACTGCCAGGGCTCTGTCAGTCCGAACTCTTCACGATGTTTTTCAAGAATCTGCAGTGCCGGCACCATCGTGACGAAGATGCCGAGGAACAGAATGGCGACCTCAAGAATCGGCCCCCAGGTGAAGCCGTTGGCGGCACGCAACTCGGAGGGCGTGAGCTTCAAGGACAAGCCCGCCATGATCGCCATGATGAAGATGCCGACCCATTCGCCGTAAGGAGCGGGGATCAGCTTCTGCATCAACACGCCAACCATGACGCCGACCAAGAGCGGCACGTTGACAGACCCTTTGAAACTCAAAGGCTCGTACTCGCGCATGGCGCGTGCGTGCGCTTCCGCCGATTCCCGATGAAAGGCGATGTTGTCCCACACCAAAAAGATCGCCAACACCAGGCCGTTGACCAGCAGCCATTCGCGCCAGAGCGTCAGTGTCCAATAGAACGGGACGCCGTTCAAGAATCCCAGGAACAACGGCGGATCGCCCAGAGGCGTGAGCAAGCCGCCCAGATTGCTGACGATGAAAATAAAAAACACTGGCAAATGACGGGTGTTACTGCGCTGCCGGTTGGACCTGAGCAGCGGGCGGATCAAGAGCACGCTGGCCCCTGTGGTGCCGATGATATTGGCCAGCACGGCGCCGACGCATAGAAACGCCGCGTTGGTCAGCGGTCGGCCTTCGAGATCGCCGCCCACCACGATGCCGCCGGACACGACGTAAAGCGAGCCTAACAACAGAATGAAAGAAAGATACTGCCGCAGTTCATGCAAGAGCGGATGGATGGTGTCCATGCCGGTTGCCAGTTGCAGGCCGACAAGATAGACCGCCACCGGCACGGCGAATCCCAGAGAGACGATGAGCCGATTGCGGTTACTGTGCCACCAGTGCGGCGCGGCCAACGGCAACACGGCGATGGTCACAAGCAGCAACGCGAAGGGTGCGATGGTCCAGACCGGCAAGTCGAGAGCGTTGTCTAGCAAGGCGAGGGGCGGCATTGCAACTCCGTGGATCATCCATGCTGCATGGTGGGCAGTATAGCTGCTGGTAGTTGTCGCGACAGCGTTCCCAATCCCAGCAGAGCGAGCAGCATCAGGTCCGCGAACAGCATCGGCGCCAGCACAGGCGCGCCATTAACCAGGTTGCCAAACAGGGTGGCCTCCCCGCCATGCCAATCGGCAACGAAGTGGTAATAGAAACCCAGCAATCCTACCGCACCCTGACCGACCATTACCGCGGCGCAAATCCGCAGATAAAATCGGCTGACATTCATCATCAGAGGCATCAGGAGAAATCCAATCGCCATCGCGCTGCTAATCACGGGGATCCATTCCGTCTTGTGGAAAAAGGCGTTCAAGGCATGATCGGTCAGACTGAACACAAAATTGCCGACATAACCTCCCAGAGCAAACAGCAACACCCAGTAGGACCATTCGGGCGAATCTTCGGGCACCATGCGGTTCATGACGAGCAGCAGTCCCAGGCCGGTGTACGCCAGCGGCGCCGCGAACGG
>DASRAT010000709.1:0-2302 GCA_035638015.1 Gemmataceae bacterium
GGTGGGCCCAGAAGGAAAAGGATGATGCGGCCAACAAACTCATCCGGGCGGCAATCGACAAAATGCCGCACGTGCGTTTCCTCGACATTAGCGACATGGTGCTCACGCCCGACGGTAAGTCCCGAACGGAGCTGTTTGGCCCGGACAGACTGCACTTCAATGAGGCGGGGTACAAGCTTCTTGCCGAGCGTGTCCGTCCGTTCCTGCCGGCTCCTGCAAAGTAGCGGTCGATGCCACCTGGGCAACAGGATTTGGGAGCGGAAAAGGGAGCGATGTGAGGATCGGTTGTACTGCTGCCGGGCAGGATTGAGCCAATTGCGTTAGGGGGTGTGCCCCGATAAATCGGGGCACTACGAACAAGAAGCGGCGATGTTCGTAGTGGCCGAATTCATTCGGCCTTCAATTCCGCGAACGTGGATGCCCGCAAACCTAGCCGCGTGCGGTATATTGTGTAGCACGCAAATGCTTAAAGCAGGAGCACTTCCCATGAAAAATCGACGAATTACAACACCGTTTGGCGTCGCCTTGTTGGCAACGCTTGCGCTGCTGTTCACCGTTGACAAGGCATCGGCCATCACCTACCCGCCCCTCAGTTCGTTTCTTTATGGCAATACGGGCGTCAATGCACCGCCTGAGAAGTCGTTTGTGCAAGGCCCTGGTTTTCCTTTCCGCATTCTCTTGCCGGCGAAATTCGATCCGAAGACCAAATACCCGGTAATCGTTTATCTCCATGGCGGCGGCGAAACAGGGAAGGACAACGAGAAGCATCTGAAAGCCGGTAAAAACAGCGCCAACGGCGGGCTCGCGCTGGTTTCGACGGCTGACCCGAACTATCAAGCGGACCATCCTTGTATCTTTGTCGCGCCGCAGATGCCCGTGAACAACTGGTATAACGCGGCGAGCGTTCAAGCCATCAAGGACCTACTCCACCTTCTCAAGACACAATATCCCAACGCGGTGGACGAGGAGCGCATCTGCCTCACCGGCCTTTCCAGCGGAGGCATGGGAAGTTGGAACCTGCCGCCGCAGATCACGCCTAATCCTTTTTCGTGCATGGTTCCGATATGTGCATTCTCCATTTATCCGAATACGACTCCCAAAATGCCCATCTGGAACTTTCACGCGGTTAACGATCCGACCGAATCGATCTACCGCGGCAATCGACGTCCCGGCGAGCTTGGCTCCGACGTAATCGTGCCGAAATTGCGCGACTTGGGTTATTCGATTATCTACACGCGGTATGACACCGGTGGTCACAGCATCTGGACCACGGCCTATCAACACCCACTCCTGCTGCCCTGGATGTTCGCGCAGCGCCGCGGGCAGGCGCAGCGGGGCATTCCCGGCCTTTCCATCAAGAGTTCCACCATCGAGAACGGCATGCTAACGCTCACTGGGGAGGTTCCGGAAAAGGCGAACTTCAAGCGTGTCGGCTGGAGCACCAGCGTCATTAAACCATCCGCCTCCAAGGCGGACGGCATTGGCGATGGCACGACCACCTTTGTCTCCGCCTCGTCCTCGTTTGACAAAAGTTTTGTGGGCCAGCGTCTGGGAATACCCAACAAGAACGCCGATATGGGCATCCTTTACTATGACATCGTCGAAGTAACCAATCGCACCACTTTGAAGTTGAATACCAAGTTGTCGGCCGGGATGCATACATTCGTGACATATCCATACGGCACCATGGAAAACCCGTATCCGGCGACCGGTCCCATCAGCCCCACCTGGAAGCTGACGGCAATTCCGATACCACGGGATGTGAAGCAGGTTCAGGTCATCGCGGAGGCCCCAAGTGGGAGCAATCTTGGCGGTTTGACCACGATGAACCTGACGTTCAAAGTTAAAGATTCCGCGCCGTAGTCGGCGACGTTCGCCCTTGTCTCGAAGCCATCATTACAAGAATGGAGCACTGACATGCGATTCTTAACCGCCATCTGCGTTGCCGCAGCGCTGCTATCGGCAGGCAACGCCACCGCTCAGGAAAAGGGCAAAGGCAAAGCGCCGGCCGTCGTCTCGCCTGAAGTGAAGTCGGATCGCAGCGTGGTCTTTCGGATCTTTGCGCCCAAGGTCGCAACGGTAACCATCAACTCCTCGGATTTGCCGGCCAAGTATAAGCCTCGCGACTTCAAAAAAGCCGATACGGGAGTCTGGGAACTAACGATAGGGCCGGTCGATCCGGGCACCTATCGTTACGTTTTCAATGTGGACGGAGTCACCGTCGCCGATTCCAAGAACACGGCGACCAGCGAATCCAATGCCACGGTTTGGAGCGTCGTGCACGTTCCAGGTTCCGATTTCA
>DASRAT010000710.1:0-4337 GCA_035638015.1 Gemmataceae bacterium
AAAAGTTAAAATAACGCGGTTCCGGACCTGGGGAGCAGCTACGAGGACTCAAAAATGAAACCGCGATTGCACGAAGTTGCAGCTACTTGCACCAGTTTGCACCAACTTGCAGAAAACAAATTTTTACACGGAACTGCAACCTGGCTCTTTGACATAAAACACGGAATGCCTTTGTAGGCGCCGTGTCAGTCGAACAACGACACGCCCCTTGCCGAAGGTCTGACAGGAGAATCGCACTCAGTCCGATGTTTTAGCCGCGACTAACTTCTGACAATGGCCCCGTGAAGCCATTCATCCTTGCAACAGCAGGGGCGTTATGCGCCGTGGCGTTCATCCAGTCGGTCCAGGCGGACGCGACCTGGGTTTATGCGGTGCAAATCAGCGCTAACGTCCAAACTTCACCAGCGGCCATAACCCTTACCTGGCAGCCCGACCCTTACGGGGCAAACGGCTACGAAATCCATAGGAAAGCCAAGAATGCGGGCTCCTGGGGCTATCTGGCGTCCGTCCCCGGTTCTGCGACGAGCTATACCGACACCGCCGTCGCCGCCGGGAACGCTTACGAATACGAGATCGTGAAGGCGGGCAGCGTCGGTTACACGGGCTATGGCTACATTTACGCCGGCATCCAACTGCCCCTCACCGAAAAGCGCGGCAAAGTCGTCCTTGTCGTCGACAGCAGCGTGGCTGACGCCCTTGCCGCCGAACTCACCCGCCTCCGAAACGACCTTGTGGGCGATGGTTGGTCCGTCGTCCGGCGCGACGTCAGCCGCGGCGACAATCCTGGTAACATCCGCAACGTCATCATCTCGGAATACAATGCCGACCCGGGTAACGTGAACACCGTTTTACTCTTCGGCCACATCCCGATCTATCGTTCCGGCAGTCTCAATGTTGATGGCCACCAGGCCCGCCAAATGCCCACAGATTGCCTTTACGGCGACATCGATGGCGGTTGGGGCGACAATAGTTACATCCCGTCCGACGTCGAACTGATGGTCGGCCGCGTCGACCTCTGGAACCTTCCCGTCGGCGGCGCGAGCGAGGTCGAGTTGCTCCGCAATTACCTCAACAAAGACCATCGCTGGCGCCACAAACTGGTGACCGTGCCGCAACGCGCCATCGTCGGCAATCGTTTCGGTGACTTCAACGGCGAAGCCTTCGCCGCAAGCGGCTTCCGCAATTTCGATCCATTCGTCGGGCACAATGCAATCGACATTGCCGACGAGAACGACGGCGCGCCCGCAGACCGCCGCTGGAGCACGATGCTGGCGAACGGCTCCTACCTCTGGGCTTACGGTTGCGGCGGCGGCAGCTATACCAGCATGAGCGGCCTCGGTACCCACGGCACTTATGGCGATGTCATCAGTTCGGACATTGTCGGCGGCGATGCGCACGCCGTGTTCTTCATGATGATGGGAAGCTGGCTCGGCGAATGGGACAGCGCCGACAACATCATGCGCGCCGCGCTCGCCACGCCATCGCTCGGGCTCACCTGCTCGTGGGCCGGCCGCCCGCATTGGTTTTATCACCACATGGCCCTCGGCGAACCCATCGGTTACAGCGCGCGTCTCACCATGAACAACGGCGGCCTGTACAAAAATCAGGTGAACCAATTCGCCCGCGGCGTGCACATCACCTTGCACGGAGATCCGACGCTCCGCGCACACCAGATCGCGCCTGTGTCCAGCCTCAGCGGCGGCGGCGGCGCTGGCAACGTCGGCCTCACATGGTCGGCTTCGCCCGATAATCCGGGCGGCTATCACATCTATCGCGCTGCCGGCATGAACGGAAATTTCGTGCGCTTGAACAATTCCCTGGTTGGCGGCACCGCCTTCACTGACACCACCGCTGGCGCCGGCGAGACCTACATGTACATGGTTCGCGCCGTCAAAATGCAGAACACACCCAGCGGCACCTACGTCAACGCCAGCCAGGGCGCTTTTGTTGGCGTGACCGTCGGTGGCGGCGGCCCGCCACCACCACCTCCGCCTCCGCCACCCCCGCCGCCGGACGGCGACACGCAGCCGCCGACGCTCGCGATCACCGGACCCGCTCCCAACGCTGTCGTCAGCGCCGCCAACGTCTTGCTCACCGCCAACGCTGCCGACAACGTACGCGTCGCGGGCGTCCAATTCCGTGTCGACGGCCAGGATTACGGTCCCGAAATTTGGGTGCCGCCGTATCAGATTGGGTGGGACACCTCCAAAGCTTTCGGCGGCCAGCACAAGATCTCCGCTGTCGCACGCGACAACGCCGGCAATCGCACGGTCGCCGGAACGGTATTCGTCACGCTCGCCAAATCCGTCACGTATGCCGACGTGGGTTGGCTCGACGATTCGTTGCCGACGGGCGCGCAGCCGTATGCCGAGAACGATGTTTGGCGTTGGGTCAACACCGTGAAACACAACGGCCAACTCGCCCACAAATCCGTCATCAAGACAGGCATCCATCAGCATTACTTCGATAATGCGACCGCCACACTAAACGTCGTCCCCGGTGACGTGCTCTACACCTGGGTTTACCTCGATCCGAATTACCCGCCGCGCGAGGTTATGCTCCAGTGGAGCGATACCGATGGCTCGTGGGAACACCGCGCCTACTGGGGCCAGAACGTGATCCCGTGGGGTACCGCGAAAACTCCCGGCCGCGTGTACATGGGTCCGCTCCCGCCGCTCGGCACATGGGTGAAACTGAAAGTTCCCGCCGAAAAAGTCGGCCTTGAATGGAAATCGTGCAAAGGCATGGCCTTTACGCTCCACAGCGGCACCGCCTTCTGGGATCGCTCGGGCAAATTGACACCTAAATAACGGCGTAACACCGTCGACCCCTGAGCATGCCTCAAGGAGATACGACTCGGCAAAACTCTTGCGCAGCTAAGCTGCCGAGGCGACACGAATTCGTGTCCAATACTCCGCTTGCATTCTCCCACGAGCCATCAATGTCGAATTCCCGCTGAACGACAAAAGGCCGTTGCCCGCCAAGCCAGTCGATGGTTGTGAGATTACCATCGCGCCGCACATTGGAAATCCATATAGGAGTTTTCGCCGCGATGATTCCGCGCGTACAAAACGGTGCCGCCATCGGGTGTAAATGCCACGGAAGTTACCGTCGTCCTTGTCCACAGGGCAACACGAGCGCCTCCGCGGACGGCCCAACAAACCACGTTTGTTCCGGCGCCCAGCAATAGTCTGCTATCCGGCGAAAACGCCACAGCCTAGACCTCGTTGGGAAAGGTGCGCAGAAGTGAGCCATTGGTAGGCATCCCAGAGTTGTAGCGGTCCGGGAAAACCAGGGTATTGAAAGTTTCCGGTGGCAATGAAACGCCCATCGGGCGAATGAGCAAGACATCCTATGCCATAGGTTTGGGCGGTTGGCACGTTCACCAGCAATGCCGATGTTTCGACGTCCCACACTTTCAGGCGGGTGTCCACCCCGCGAATTCCCGCTCCAGAAGCTAACCTTCGCCCGTCCGGCGAAAAGCTGACAGCGTTGACGTCGCCGATCGTGGCACGCCAGCTTCGGACCACAGCTCCGTCTTTCACAGCGCGAATCTCAATGTATGTACCATTTGATGTTTGCAGCTACGTCATTTGACTTTTGTTTCGACGACCGCTTTCATTTGCGCGAGGCCTTTCTCGAAGTCGCCGCCGATCATTTTGTCCATGCTCACGAAGAGGCCGAAGGCTTTGGCCATGAAATTCTTCTGCCCGGACATGCTCCAGGTGACCGCCGTTTGATTGCCGTCGGGCTTGAAGGTGAATTCAGTGCCAGCCGTCGAGGTAAATGGCTTGATGAATTCGAGTTTGATGCGGACGAGGTCGCTCGGGCGGCTTTCGGTAATCGTCATGCGGCCTTCGCCAACCTTCTTGTCCCCGACCCAGGAATAGATCGCGCCGGTTCCGGAAGGGGCGCCCTGAAAACTTTGTTTCATGCTCGGATCGAGCTTTGACCATGGCGACCATGCTTCCCAGTTATGGAAATCGTTCACTTCCGCAAAGACCGTTGGTTGCGGCGCAGCCATGGTGGCGCTGCGCACCACGGTATAAGACGGCGCTTGCATCGCGATGATTACGATTAGCACGATGATGACGAGTGCGACGACGATCAGGATTTTGGCGAGCATATAGCGTTTGGGTGTTTTCGTAGCGGTCGTTGTTTCTGTCATTTCACTCATTGTGACGATTGAAACGGCAGGTTGAGGACATCTTCAATGTCTAAAAGTCGGAGGTGCTGTCCCGTTCTGGGGCGTCGGCGACTCCAAGCATTCCTGCGGCTGACCGCTTTTTGTGCAGGGAAACTCATCCCTGGACATCAATCCAAAAACGGAACGGCGA